>JAUZEY010000162.1 GCA_030838785.1 Actinomycetota bacterium
GGATGCAACCGTCGGGCGCGGAAGAATCTCTTGCCGCCAGAAGGTCAGTGCTGCTGCGTATTCGGACGGACCGGCCGCGCCGCGATCCAACAAGCAAACCGGAATATGCGAAGCGCCATTCGCGGTCGCAAAGGCATCGAGGAAGTCAGGTGATGACGTCTGGTCCGCGGCAGTCCCGTCGGTCGTGAATCGAGTTGCGAAGCAGAACGTGTTGTCGCTCGCCCACTGCACGACGGTGTAGCTGTAGTACGTCCTCGGGCGGTCGGGTGTGCGTGCCGTAGCGTGCTCAGCCTCCTCGTTCGCGACGACAAACGAGTCCACGCCGTTGTCGAAGACGCCTGGGTCCTTAGTCTGCACAATCGAGGCTGTCGTCGATCCAGGGAACCCAGATCGCGATGAGATGGGTGCGTGAGTCGCGAGAGACGCGATGACTAGGGCTAACACTCCGGCAGGGGCCCTCACGGCTCGCACGGTCCTTCGGGAACCTTGCCCGTCTGCGTGTATCCGTCAAAGGACATCGTCCACGGCGTGGGGTTCGCGATCAGGGGATCGCGCGCTGGATCCTTGGGGATCAGAGCAACGAATCGCTGGGGCGACTCGTCTTGCCGGCGCGCGAGCGTGGGCGAAAGGTCGCGGTCCACCTGAACGACCACACACGTAGGAGATGCCTGCAGGACAGCTTGGATGTGTGTAAGTGGATCGCCAGGCTGAGGAGCAATCGACTTCAGCCCATCGTTAAGGGACTTGCGCCACACCACTTGGTAACCCTCAAACGGGGTTTTGGAATACAGCGCGAGTAATTGCTTGATGAATCGGTCGCTCATGGCGTGGTCCGTAACGAGCTGCCGCACCGCGTCGCCGTAGAGGTGATCTAGCGCCTTCATGACCTTCTCCACGTAGGCCGCGTCGATGGTTGCCGGCACGGCGTACGAGACGGTGGTCGACGTGGTGGAGGAGGGCCCGGTCGGCGAGGCGCCGTCCTTGTCGGCGGTGCGTTGGTGGCCACCACTGCCCCAGCACGCGGTGAGGGATACCAGCGTCGCCAACATCAGCGCAACGGCCCCAGGCCTCCCTCGTCGCACTTCACGATCGTACTCCCGTCGTGGTATTTCGTGTCAATCCCTCCCGGCGATCACATTAGTCGACAATGACGCCCAAAACGGGCGTGATTGTCGACGAAAGTGCGAAGGGGGCCGCGTCACACCCGTCCAGACGGCCGGTACCATGGCCCAGCGCGAATGCGTCGGCGGTCCGGCTTGGCAACGGCAGGACCAAAGGGGGGCATGGCCAGGACAACGAGTGGCGCGGCGGAGTTCCGGATCTTGGGATCCTTCGAGGTGCTCTCCGGCGGCGTCGAGCTCGCACTGGGAGGGGCGAAGCAGCGCGCCGTGCTCGCCATGCT
This sequence comes from Actinomycetota bacterium, assembly GCA_030838785.1. Taxonomy (GTDB): domain Bacteria; phylum Actinomycetota; class Acidimicrobiia; order IMCC26256; family BP-133; genus BP-133. The sequence continues at coordinate 1,403 of JAUZEY010000162.1, forward strand.
CGTCCTCCACGCCAACGAGGTCGTTTCCATCGACCGTCTCCTCGACGAGCTGTGGGACGGCGAGCCCGGCCCGGGCGCGGTCACGACCCTGCAGGTCTACATCTCCCACCTCCGCCGAGCCCTCTCGCCCCTCCCGCCGCCGCCGGGCGCCGACCACGTGCTGCAAACACGGAGGCCGGGGTACGTGCTCACCGTCCCGCCCGACTCCATCGACGCCCGCCGCTTCGAAGCGCTGGTGGAGGAGGGCACGGCCGACAGCCTCCGCCGCGCCCTCGGCCTGTGGCGGGGACCGGCGCTGAGCGACTTCACCTACGCCTCGTTCGCCGAGAACGAGATCGTCCGCCTGGAGGAGCTCCGCCTCACCGCCCTCGAACGGCGCATCGACGCCGACCTCGCCCTCGGCCGGGCCGCCGACCTGGTGCCCGAGCTCGAAGCCCTCGTCGCCCAGCATCCGCTGAAGGAGGGCTTCCGCGCCCAACACATGCGCGCCCTCTACGGGGGCGGCCGCCGGGCCGAGGCCCTCCGCAGCTACGCGCAGGCCCGCGAGCTCCTGGCCGACGAGCTCGGCCTCGACCCGGGACCCGCCCTCCAGGATCTCGAACGGGCCATCCTCAACGACGACCCCGCCCTCACCGCCCCCGCTCCGCCCGCCCCGACACCACGGGCGCGAGTGGCCGGCAATCTCCCGGCCGCCACGACCAGCTTCGTCGGCCGCCGCACCGAGCTGGACGACATCGAGCGGCTCCTCACCGACCCGTCAACGGCCAACCGCCTCGTCACCCTCACCGGCGCCGGCGGAAGCGGCAAGACGCGCCTTGCCCTCGAACTCGCCCGCGACCTCACCGCGCCGGCCTGGCTGGTGGATCTCGCCCCCATCGCCGGTCCGGCCGGAGCGCCAACCATCCTCGCCGCCGTCGCCGCCGCCATCGGCGTGCGGGACGACCCCGACCGCCCGCTCCAGGACACCATCGCCGACGCCCTTTCCGATCGCGGTGCCGTCCTCGTCCTCGACAACTGTGAACACGTCCTCGACGCCGCCGCCTCGACGGCCGACACGTTGTTGCGCCACTGCAGCGACCTCCGCATCCTGGCCACCAGTCAGGAGACACTCTCCATTCCCGGCGAGGTCGTCTACCGCGTCCCGACGCTGCCGGTGCCCGATAACCCCGACCCGCTCTCGCTCGAGGAGGTGCTCGGCTTCGACGCCGTGCGCCTCTTTGTGGACCGGGCTCGCCTCGCACTTCCCGGTTTCACGCCGAGCCCCAAGGAGGCATCGGCCATCTGCGAGATCTGCCGTCGCCTCGACGGCATCCCTCTCGCCTTGGAACTGGCCGCCGCCCGTCTCAAGGTCCTCGGGGTCGACCAAGTGGCCGCCCGTCTCGACGACCGCTTCCGGTTCCTCACCACAGGGAGCCGCGCCGCGCTCCCCCGCCAACGCACGTTGCGAGCGGCCGTCGACTGGAGCTACGACCTCCTCCCCGCCAACCAGCGCATCCTCTTCGAACGCCTGTCGGTCTTCGCCGGCGTCTTCGCCCTCGAACGGGCGGAGGCCGTGTGCACGGACGACGCCCTTGCGAAGCACGACGTCATCGACGCCCTCTTCGATCTCGTGCAGCGCTCGCTCGTCGTGCGCGTCGACACGCCCGACGGCGTCCGCTACCGCCTGCTCGAGACCCTCCGCCACTACGCGTCCGAGCGAGCCACGGCCAATGGCGAGGTCGATGCGACCCGGCGACGGCACGCCGCCGTCTTCACCGAACTGGCCGAGGAAGCCAGCCTCCGCCGCCAGGACGCCGATTGGCAACGGTGGTTCGATGTCCTCGACGCCGAACACGATGACCTGCGGGCCGCCCTCGACTGGCTGGCCACAGCCGACCCTGACGGAGCCCTCCGTCTTGCTGCCGCCCTATGGCCCTTTTGGGAGACGCGCTGCCTCACCAGCGAAGGCCGTCCTGCGCTTGCCCGCG
>JAUZEY010000242.1 GCA_030838785.1 Actinomycetota bacterium
GTCTCCAGCCCGCTGCTGGAGGCCGGCATCGAGGGCGCCCGCGGGATCCTGCTCAGCATCGCCGGTCCGTCCGACCTCTCGCTCCACGAGGTCAACGAGGCCTGCGAGCTCATCGCCCAGGCCGCCCACCCCGACGCCAACATCATCTTCGGCACGATCATCGACGACGCCCTGGGTGACGAGGTGCGGATCACGGTGGTGGCCGCCGGCTTCGACCGTTTCGACGGCGAACGCCCCCGGGCGACCGAGCGGCGGGTGGTCGACCTCCGCTACCACGACGACGCGACCGGCCCGCTCGACGAGCTGGACGTGCGCGACGAGCTCGTGGAGGACGAGTTCGACGTCCCATCGTTCATCAACCGGCCCTAGCGCCCGTCGCCTTGGCCTGGATCCGGCTCGACCTCGCCGAGGCCGAGATCCTCTTCAGTGACCGGACCGGAGGGGTCTCGGCACCACCGTTCGACACGGCCAACGCCGGCTACTCCCGGGGCGATGACCCGGCCAACGTCGACGAGAACCGCGGTCGGATCGGCGCGGCGTTGGGAGGGCGCGGCGCGGATCCGGTCGACTGGGTCTCGCTGCACCAGCTTCACGGCGCCAGGGTCTATGCCGCCGACCGGTTCTCCCCGGCGACACCCCGAACCCCGGGGGGGCGGTCCGCCGCCCGGCCGGCGCCGCAGGCCGACGCGTCGGTCAGTGCCGAAGCCGGGGCCGTGCTGTCGGTGCTCACCGCCGACTGCGGGCCGGTGGCGCTCGTCGCACCCGGGGTGGTGGCGGCGGTCCACGCCGGTTGGCGGGGGGTGTCGGCCGGCGTCCTCGAGGCGGCGGTGGCCGAAGTCCGCCAGCGGACGGCCGGGCCCGTCCGGGCCGTCCTCGGGCCCTGCATCCACCCTGAGTGCTACGAGTTCTCGCCCGCCGACCTGCAGCCCATCACGGAGCGGCTCGGGCCCGACGTGGTGGGGGAGACCTCGTCCGGCCTGCCGGCCCTCGACGTGCCCCGGGCCATCCGCCTGGCGCTGGCCGGAGCCGGCGTGACCGACGTGACCGACGTCGACGTCTGCACCGCCTGCTCCTCCGACCACTTCTCGCACCGGCGCGACGGTCGCACCGGGCTCCAGACGATGCTCGTGGCGGCGAAGTGAGATCCGTGGCCGCCCGCCCGGAGGATGTCGCCGTCCGGTTGACGGCGGTGCGGGAACGGCTGGCCGACGCCGCCGGCCGGGCCGGGCGCCCGGCGACGGACGTCCGGCTCGTGGTGGTCACCAAAGGGGTGTCGCCGCCGGTGGTGCAGGCGGCGCTCGACGCCGGCGCCACCGACCTGGGCGAGAGCAGGGCCCAGGAGCTGCTGGCCAAGGCCCCGGAGCTCGCCCGCCTTTCCGGGGGCACGCCGAAACCCGGCCAGCCGATCTGGCACTTCATCGGGCGGCTACAGCGCAACAAGGTCGCCGCCCTGGCGCCGCTGGTCGACCTCTGGCAGTCGGTCGACCGGGTGGAGCTGGGACGGGCCATCGCCGGGCGCGCCCCCGGGGCGTCGGTGCTGGCCGAGGTCAACGTGGCCGACGACCCGGCCAAGGCCGGCGTCGCCCCCGACGAAGCGCCGGCCCTGGTCGACGGGCTGCGGTCGGCCGGGCTGGCCGTCGACGGGCTGATGACCGTGCCGGCGGCGGGCCGCGACCCCCGTCCGGCCTTCGCCGCCCTGGCCGCCCTCGCCGACCGCCTCGGCCTGGCCGAGGTGTCGATGGGCATGAGTGACGACTTCGAGGTCGCGGTCGAGGAGGGGGCAACGATCGTCCGCGTCGGCCGGGCGATCTTCGGCCCCCGTCCCCAGGGCCGCTGAAGGGATCCCCGATGGGAAGCGCCGAGTCTGCAACGATAGGAATGCCGGAGAAGGAGGGCAGTTCGATGGCTGCGATGTGGCGACGGGCAATGGTGTACCTGGGCCTCGTCGACGAGCCGGAAGATGAGGACGGAGTCGGCATGGTCTCCCGCCCCCCCGATCCCGGCCCCAACGTGCGTCCCCTGAGCCGCGACGACGGCCCCGCCGCCGCGCCCCGGCCGAGCGTGGTGCGGACGATGCCCTCCGCCTCCACGGCCGCCCGGGTCCACGTGGTCGAGCCACGGGGCTTCAACGACGCCCAGGAGGTCGGCGACCGGCTCAAGGCCAACCAGCCGGTGATCCTCAACCTGCAGGGTCTCGACCGCGATCTGCAGCGCCGGCTGATCGACTTCTCCAGCGGCCTGGCCTACGCCCTCGGCGGGTCGATGTCGCGGGTGGCCGACCAGGTCTTCCTGCTCACCCCGTCCAATGTCGAGGTCTCCCAGGAGGAGAAGGAGCGCCTCCAGGCCCGCGGCTTGTTCCGGGCCTAAGGCGGTCGTCAGCCCCGCGTGAGAGTCCTCTGCCAGCTTCTCAATCTGTACTTCATCATCCTCTTCGCCCGGGTCATCCTGTCGTGGTTCCCGATGCAGCCGGGGACGGCGATGGCCTCGATCGCATCGATCATCTACCAGATCACCGAGCCGGTCATGGGGCCCGTCCGCAGGATCATCCCGACCGTCGGGATGATCGACATCTCGCCGATCGTGGTGTTCTTCGGGCTCCGGATCATTCAGGGCGCGATCGGCTGCTGACCACGGACCGTAGCTGGGTCCACCCTCATGGGGTGGGTGATCGTTAGGATCGACGCATGGACGTGACCCCTCATGATCTCCGGAACGCCGAGCTGAGGGAGGCCTTCCGGGGTTACCGGCCCGAAGAGGTCGAAGAGCTCCTCGAGCGGGCGGCCGTCACCCTCGAGCGGATGCACGAGCGCAACCGGCAGCTCCAGGAGAAGGTCGGAACGCTCGAATCCGAGGGTTCGACCGCCAAGGAGATGGAGAGCGTGCTCCGCCAGACGCTGCTCCTCGCCCAGCGCACCGCCGACGAGACGGTCACGGCGGCCCACGAGCGGGCCCGCCACCTCGTGGAGGATTCGGAGGACCGCGCCCTCACGCTGACCAGCGAGGCCGAGGAACAGGCCCGGATCGTCGGCGAGGCTCAGCGCCAGAAGTACGAGGCGATCGTGGCGGAGCTGTCGGCCCGGCGCGACCTCCTCACGCTCGACATCGACGCCCTCGAGCGGGTCCAGGCCGACTACCGGGGACGGCTCCGGGCCATCCTGGAGAAGGAACTGGAGGACCTCGACCGGAGGGCCGCCCTCCCGTCCCCGATGCGGCCCGATCTCCACGAGATCGACCTCTCGAGCGTGTCCGGGCCCGTCCCCCCGGCGGAGCCGGAGTCGAACGTGGCAGAGCCGGCGGCCCCGTCGGCATCGGTCGGGGCCGCGTCCATGTTCCGGCGCCCGTCCGACGAGAGCGAAGGCGGGCCGCCCACTGAAGCGTTGGTGGTTCTCGACGAGGAACTGGCCGACTCAGGTCCGTCCGGAGCGAGCGCCCGCCGCCGTGCCTGACCGGCCCCTTTCCGGGGCGCCGGCCATCACACTGCCGGGTAGAGTCCGCCGCTACCATCTTCCGTGGTCATAGCCATACCGAGGGCGGTGCGCTCGTGCTCCTCGTGAGCTTCCTCCTGGTGATCGTCGCCACGATCTTCCTCTTGTCGGGGCTCTTCCTCACCAAGGATCTCGCGCTCATCTTCATCTCGATTGCCTGCTCGGCGCTGGCCGGCATCGTGCTTGTCGTCGCCGTCATGAAGAGCCGGCCGCGGCCGGGCGCGGTGGCCACCGACGGCGGCGGGCCGGCCCCCGTGCCGAGCCCCGTGGTGGCCGAGACGCCAGCCGAGCGCCGTCCGGTCGCCCCCCGGCGGGCCGACGGCCGCGAGTTCCCCATCTCCGACTACGACTCGCTGGAAGTGGTCGAGGTACTGCCCCTGCTGGGCGACCTGGAGCCGGCCGAGCTGGAGATGGTGCGCCAGCGGGAGGCTTCGGGGCGCGCCCACCCCTGGATCCTGGCCCGGGTCGACGCCCTGCTCGAGGCCGAGGCGGACGCCGACACCTCCGAGCACGCCTGGGCGCCGGGGCCGATCGGCTCGGGCGGCGGCGCCGGCGGCCGGGGTGACAGCCGGGTGCTCGACGAGGACGACGACGAGGACATCGTCGAGGTGGAACCCGATGACGCCAACTGGGCGTCGCCCCGCGACCGCGACTGGGCCGCCTCCGACTTCGAGCTCGACTCGGAGTCGGACTACGACGACGGCATCTCGGTGGTGCGCGACTTCCCGATCGACCGCTACGACGACCTGCGGGCCAACGAGATCCTGCCCCTGCTGACCGGCCTCGACAGCGAGGACCTGAAGATGGTGCGGGAGGAGGAGGCGGCCGGGAAGGGCCGGGCCAGCGTGCTGTCCCGCATCGACGCCCTCCTGGCCCGGGACCTTCCCGCCGGCGCCCGCCCGGCGCCAGCCCGCCGGCCGGCGGCCAAGGCGGCGTCCCGGTCCACGCCCAGCCTGCCCATCGAGGGGTACGACAACCTGACCGTCCCCCAGATCGTGGCCCATCTCGTGAGCCTCAGCCCGGCCGAGCTGCGCCAGCTCCGCACCTACGAGAAGCGCCACAAGAACCGGGCCGGGGTACTGACCCGGATCGAAGGGGCCCTCAAGGCCCGCTAGAGGCCACCTCGATGGCGAGCGTCACCGGGGAACCCTCGACGTCGAGGACCTCGCCGCTCGGAGATTCCGCCGGGTTCACCTGCCAGTCGACGGCCAGGACCTCGCCGGCGATCCAGGCCCCGTGTCGGGCCGCGGCCTCGGCCACGGGGCCCTCGGCCCACAGCCGGACCTTGATCCGGTCGGCGATGGCCAGCCCGCGGGCCTTGCGGTGGTCGTTGACGGCCCGGGCCAGCTCCCGGGCCAGGCCCTCCAGACGCAGGTCCTCGTCGACGTGGAGGTCGAGGGCCACGGCGTAGGGCCCGTCCTGGGCGAGGGCGAACTCCTCGTGCTCCTCGGCCCGCACCTCCAGGTCGCCGGCGCCGAGGACGACCGCTGTCGTTTCCGGGACACCCCCTTCCCCCGGGCCGTCGATCGTGACCGTGTAGCTGCCCGTCTCCTCCAGCGACCGGCTCACCTCGGCGCCGTCGGCCGAGGCCAGGGCGGCCTTCACGGCCGGGAGCTTCGGGCCGAGTCGGGGGCCCAGCACACGGAAGTTCGGGACGACCGAGTAGCGGATCAGCCCGGCCAGGCTCTCGACGACCTCGAGCGCCTTCACGTTGAGCTCCTCCGACACCTGGGCCGCCACCTCGGAGGAGAGCCGCCCAGAACCGGAGTCCGCCAACCCGGGCACGAGCAGCAGCGCCCGCCGCAGCGGCTGGCGGACCTTCATCCTCGCCTCGCCCCGGGCGGCCCGGCCCAGCGCTACCAACCGGCGGGCGAGCGCCATCTCGGCCTCGAGGTCGGCGTCGATGACCGACTCGTCGGCCACCGGCCAGTCCTCCAGGTGGACGGATACCTCCCCGGCCCCGGCCGAGAGCACGCGGTAGATCTCGTCGGCCACGAAGGGGGTGAACGGCGCCAGGAGCAGCGCCACCGTGGACAGCGACCGGTGGAGGGCGGCGAAGGCGCCGGGGTCGGACGCCTTCCAGAAGCGGGGCCGGCTCCGGCGGACGTACCAGTTGGAGAGGTCGTCGACGAACGCCTCCAGCGTCTGGGCCGCGGTCAGCGTGTCGTAGGCCTCGAGCGCGTCGGTGACGGCCTTCACCGTCGCCTCGCGGCGGGAGGCCAGCCACCGGTCGAGGACGTGCTCGACGGGCGGCGCGCCTGCCTTTTCCCTATTCGGCGCCGGGTCGAAGCCCTCCAGGTTGGCGTAGGTGACGAAGAACGACAGCGTGTTCCACAGCGTGAGGAGGAACTTGCGGATCGACTCGTCGATGCCCTCGCCGTAGACGCGGCGGTTGGTCCAGGGGGAGCCGGCGGAGAAGAAGTACCACCGCAGAGGGTCTGCCCCCTTGGTGCGGAAGATCTCCCAGGGGTCGATCACGTTTCCCTTGGACTTCGACATCTTGGCCCCGTCCTGGTCGACGACGTGGGCCAGGCAGACGACGTTGCGATAGGGCGCCTGCCCGAACACCAGCGTGTTCACGGCCAGGAGGGAGTAGAACCAGCCCCTCGTCTGATCGATGGCCTCGCAGATGAAGTCGGCCGGGAAGCGGGCCTCGAAGACCCCGTCAGAGGCGAAGGGGTGGTGGAACTGCGCCGCCGGCATGGAGCCGGAGTCGAACCAGGCGTCGAGGACGGGTTCGAGGCGGGTCGCCACCGCACCGCAGTCGTCGACCGGGCAGGGGAACGTGACCTCGTCGACGTAGGGCCGGTGGAGGTCGAGCTCCGACAGGTCGCGCCCCGACAGCTCGGCCAGCTCCGCCACCGACCCGATGCAGGTGTCATGGG
>JAUZEY010000277.1 GCA_030838785.1 Actinomycetota bacterium
TCTCCCGCCAGAGCTTCGTGCGGGCCCTGACCAGCGGCCGGCGCTTCACCTCCAATGTGTTCCCGTCGGTGGCCTACGACGGCTCGATCCGGTTCGGGGCCAACAGCATGCACGTGCTCCGGGCCGACTGCTCCTCCCGGACGTGGAAGACGGAGACCGCCTTCGCCGAAGGGTTCTGAACGACCCGAGTCGGCGTCAACCCGGCAATGGTGTGCGGAACGCCTCAGGGCCGACCGCGAGCGACCGATCCTGTTCGGTGAGCGCACGGCCTCGTTGGGCGGCCGCGCCGAAGGAGCTCTGGTCTTCATGCGACACGAAGGAACGCTGGCGGCCGCCATCGTCGTCGTCCTGCTGTCCGGGATCGTGTCGGCCACGGCCATGACCGGGACGTCCTCCCCCACCAGGCCGGCGACGTCGGCGGACGGCACCGCCCTCGGGGCGGCGGGTGAGGCCACCACGGGCGCCACTGCGGCCCAGGGTGGCAACGGCGCAAAGGGTTCGAAGACGAAGGGGTCCGGCGCGGGGGGCCACAGCGGGTCGGGTTCGTCCGGCGGAGCGGCCGGAGGCGCCGGTTCCGGATCGCCGGCGGCCGGCGGCTCCGACGGCGGCTCGGCGGCGGGGTCCGCCACCGGCGGGTCGGGTCAGGCGACGGGCGCCGGCAGCGGACCGGGCTCGTCCGGCAGCGGCACGTCCGGCAGCGGCTCGAACACGACGGTGGGCCCGTCCGGCCCGGCGGCGACCGGCTCGGGTTCGGGCTCGACCGCGCCGACCTTCAGCCCCACGGCCCTCGGCGTACCCGTCCTCGGCGATCTCCTCCGGAAGGTTCCGGTGGGCCAGATCGCCGACCTGTCCAAGCTGCTCAACTCGCTTCCCGTCGGCGGGCTACCGCTCGTCGGGCAGCTGCTGGGCGCCGTACCGGCCAACAACCTGCCGCTCGTCGGCAGCCTTCTGTCCACGGTCACGTCGGGCGACGTCGGCCAGATCGCCGCCCTTCTCAAGGGCCTCCCGGTCGGTGGGCTCCCCGTCGTCGGCCAGCTGCTGAAGACCGTCCCGGTCTCCCAACTGCCGGTCCTCGGCCAGGTCCTGTCCGGCCTCCCGGCCGGCGCCGTCCCGCAGCTGAGCCAGCTGCTCGGCACCCTGTCCCCGACGCAGATCCTCGAAGTGGGCAGCGTGCTGTCGAGCCTGCCCGTCGGCGACCTGCCGATCCTCGGCCAGCTGCTCACCACGTCCGGGAGCGGCGGCCTGCTCGGCCTCCTCGGCGGGTCCGGCGGAGGGTTGCTGGGCGGCCTCCTCGGCAGCGTCACCGGGCTGCTCAGCTCGTCGGGGCTGTCGTCGGCCGGCATCCCGATCGTCAGCGGGCTCCTGAGCTCGGTCAGCGCCGCCAACCTGCCGCTGGTCGGCAGCCTCGTCTCGGCCCTGCCGGTCGCCCAGCTGCCGGTCCTCGGCCAGCTGCTCGGCGGTCTCCCCGCCTCGGGCCTCCCGGTCGTCGGCCAGTTGCTGGGCGCGGTGCCGGCCGGCAGTCTGCCGCTGGTCGGGAACCTGCTCGGCCCGGTCGCCGGCAGCGGCGCCGGCCTCCCCGTCGTGGGCAACATCCTCTCCGGCTCCGGCGGGCTCCCGGTCGGCAGCCTCTCCGCCGTCGGCAACCTCCTCGCTGGGCTCCCGCTCAACTCCCTTCCGGTCGTCTCGCAGCTCCTCGGCAAGCTGCCCGTCTAACCGGGCGTCCCCGTTCCGGCGTTCCCTTTCCGCAGATACCCGGCAAACGAACGCCAGTTGGCCGATGACCGGCCCCTACCCGGGGCGCGGTCTCAGCGTCACGGTCAAGGCCTCGGCGGCGGGGACCGGCGGGGTCCGCACCAGGGTCACCCCGCCCAGGGCCACGTCGTGGGACCAGCCGGACGAGACGGCGTCGAGGTCGGCGGGCGCGGCCAATCGGGCGAGCGCGGTGTCGCCGGCCGTCACCCCGGCCGGCGGCTCGGGGCCGTGGATGCGCAGGAGGTAGCGGCGGGTCTCCGGACGGCCGGCGTAGTCGCCGGCGACGGAGCCGATCGTCACCGTCGTCGCCCCGGCCGAACCGGTGCAGGCGAAGCGCTGCTCGGCGTACTCGCCCCGGGCGTAGGCCCGGCTCACGCCGTCGTCCTCGTAGAGCGTGAACCGGCTGTCGCCGTCGGGATAGACGTCGAGGTCGAGCTGGCCGCGGTCGCGGGTCGCCCAGGACAGCGTTCCCTCCGGCCACATCGGCACGATCGACCCTCCCTTGACGAACAGCGGGAGGCGGTCCAGCGGTGCGGGGTAGGGGCCGAGCCGCACCGGGCCCTGGTGGCGCTCACCGGTCCAGTAGTCGGTCCAGCGGCCCTCGGGAAGGTAGATGCCTTTCCGCACCTCGGTGTCGGTGTAGACGGGGGCGACGAGGAACGCGTCGCCGGCCAGGAACTGGTACCGGACCTCGTCCCGCAGCGTCGCCGGGTCGTCGGGGTACTCGAGTGCCAGCGGCCGCACCATCCCGAGGCCGTGCCGGTGGGCCCCGGCGGCGTAGGTGTAGAAGTACGGCAGGAGCCGTTCCCGGAGCTGGACGTAGCGGCGGTTGATCGACGTGTAGGGCTCGCCCCGGCGCCAGGGCTGCTTGTCGAACTCGGCCCACCCGTCCATCGTCATGGCCACGGGCAGGAACATCTTCCACTGCAGGTCGCGGGTGTACGTCTCGGCGCTGCCGCCGTAGATGCCGTCGATGTCGCCGGTGGTGGAGGCCAGCCCGGACAGGGTGGCGCCGGCGTAGGTGGGGATCTGCCACCGGATGTACTCCCAGCTGCCGGCCTGGTCGCCGCTCCACTGAACGGCGTAGCGCTGCGCCCCCGCCCACGCCACCGCCGACCACACGAACCCCCGTCCGTCGCAGTTGTCCTCGATGCCGCGGTAGGCCGTCTCGCAGGCGTCGAGCCCGAAGCGGTAGCCGGGGAACACCCAGGCGATGTCGAGCTTGCGTACCCGGGCGCCGCGGCGGACCTCCTTCTCCTGGTCGGGCAGCCCGGTCGAGGTCCACAGCCCGAGGGTGACGTGGCGCTCCCCGAGGCCGTCGGCGACCCGGTCGAGGTCCTCGTAGCCGCAGCCGTAACCGTCGTTGACCAGCATCCAGCCGAGGGGCATCTTCTGCTCCCCGTACCCGTCGGCCACCGCCAGGGCGTCGAGGGTGTGGCGCTGGCCGCGGTTCTGGTTGCAGAGGTAGCAGTCGGCGTCGCCCATCTCCAGGCCGTAGATGGGCGGGAGGAACGGCCGCCCGGTCAGTTCGGTGTAGCGGTCGATCACCTGCTTCGGGCCGCCGACGAAGTAGTAGGCGTCGAAGCGGTGCTCCTCGTGGCGGGTCCGGACCGGATCGGTGAAGCGGTAGGAGCCGGGAGCGAACGTGTTTCGGAGCACGCCATACCCGGCGGTGGAGAGGTAGAACGGAACGGAGTTCGGGCATCCGCCGTCGTTCCAGTCGTAGCTGACCTCGACGTCGACGGTCGCCGCCCGGTGGGAGAACCGCCCGTTCTGCATGCCGGCGCCGAAGAACTGCTCGTCGGCGCCCCGGGACAGGTACTGGGCGACGGCGGCGCCGTTCCAGCTGAGGCTCTGCCTCTCCTCCACGATGAGGGTGTCGTCCCGGTCGTCGTGGCGGAGCCACAACCCGAACCGGAGCGGATCCTTGTGCACCCGGACGGTCAGCGTCGGGGTGCTCAGCCGGTAGTGCTCCCCCTCGTCGGCGAACTCCGGCGCGACGCCGGGGTGGTCGACCTTGACGACGATGTCGGCGTCGGGTTCCCCCGCCGGCGGCGCCGTGTTGGCCGGATCGGTGAAGCGGCCGTTCGGGGCCATCCAGATGCGGACGACGTCGTCGGTGAGGAACACGACCCGCACCCGTGCCGGCGGAGCGGTGATCGCGACCTGGTGCCCGTCGACGTCGATGCTGGTCACCCGGCCCACCGCCGGCTGCTCGGCCATGCCGACACTCTGCCAGGCCCCGCCGCACTGCGCCGGGTCCCGCCACCACTCGGACCGTCAGGCGTCAGGGGCCGGGAACGGAACGGCGTCGAGGGGCAGCCCGAGGATGCGCAGGTCCAGGACGGCGTGCAGCACCATGACCGGCACCAGGCTGCCGGTGGAGATGGCGATCCAGGCGAAGTAGGCGCCGACCAGCCCGGTGAGGACGACGCCCCTCACCCCCTGGTAGAGATGGGCCATCCCGAAGGCGACGGCGGTGACGGCGATCAGCGCCCGATTGCCCATGCCGGGTGCCGCCCAGCGGAGGGCGGCCAGGCCGAAGCCCCGGTAGAGCACCTCCTCGCAGATCCCGGCGGTCAGCGCCAGCAGCGCGAAGACGCGCCGTTCGACGGGCGTGCGGGGCAGGAGGGCCGCCACCGGCTTGAGCTGCACGGCCAGGGCCTTGCGCGTGGCCTCCCCGCCGAACCGGTAGATGGCGGTGACGGCGACGAGGGCGACGGCGATCCCGGGGACCTGGCCCATCACCGAGGTGTGGTCGCCGGGGGGCCACAGCGACCGCAGCCGGCTGTGGGCCAGCAGGGCCAGCAGGCCGACGAGCGCTGCGCCGCCCCATTCGAAGGCGATGCCCCGCCGGTAGTGGTGGAGCCGGGCGGACGGGTCGTGACGGAGTCGCTCCAGCAGCTGCTGGTAGCGCCGCCGGCCGGCGAAGGGCTGGACCAGGGCCATCCACAGAGCCAGCACCACGGACACGACGGCGGCGAGCACGAGCATCCGCCGGATGGTAACGACTCCGGCCGTCGGCGGGACTGACCGGGACGTCGTCTTCAGGGGAACACGAAAAGGTCAAAGAACCGGAGGGCAAGTTCCGGGTCGGGCCCGCCGGGCAAAAGCAGGCCCGAGGCGATGGCCGGCCATTGGCTGAGGCGGCCGGAGCCGACGAGGAGGAAGCCGGCGGGATCGGCTGTGATCGAGCAGTCGATCGGGAGAGACCCGGCCGGTTCGACGCTGTAGACGCCGTCGGTGAACCGGACGGTGAAGGCGGCCCCACCTCGAATCTCGATGCCGAAGCC
>JAUZEY010000300.1 GCA_030838785.1 Actinomycetota bacterium
GCCTCCGTCGGCGGCGGCGTTCTTGGCGCCCACCACGACGAGGTCACCCGGACCGAGCTCTCCCTGGACGGGCGTGACGGCCACGACACCCTTGGCCGCCAGCCCCGGTTCGACGGTCACGAACCGGGCCGGCTCCCGCGGGGGCTGGACCTGGACCCGGGTCGTCCCGTCGGACGCCATCGACAGCGCCGCCACCGGCACGGCGAGGACCTCGCCGGCGGTGCTCTGCACGCTGATGGTCTGCACCACCGAAGCGCCGGCCAGCCCGACGTCGAGGCCGGTCGGGGTCACCTCGAGGTAGTAGCGCTGGGGGTCGACGCCGTTGGTGCCGGGGGTGGTGGCGATGCCGGTCACCGTGCCGGTGGCGTCGACGTTCGCCTCCGGCGCTCGGATGGCGACCCGGCCGCCCTCCTTGACCAGCTTGGCGTCGGCCGCCGACAGCGCCGACTCCACCACCAGCCGGGAGCTGGTGACGGTCATGACCGGGCCGATCGCCTCGTCGCCGACCTTGAGCTTCACGTCGTCGACCCGGGCCGGGAGCGTGGGGAAGAACAGGATCTCGCCCGCCGGGATCTGGATGCCGAGCTTGGCCCCGCTCGGCCCGGCGCCGGCCCGCCGGCCGGCGAGGCCGACCTTGCGCTGGGCGAAGGCGACGACGTCGGCCGCCTTCTGCACCTCGGCCTGGGCGGTGGCGGCGTCGAGCTTGGCCGAGGGGTCGGGGACAACGGCGCCCGGGGCGTCATGGGCGGCGCCTGAATTCCTGTCATTCGAGCCCTTGTCGCCGCTGGCGGCAGCCAGGGCGTCCTCGGCCGAGGCGAGCTCCTCCCGGGCGGCGGACGCCCGGTTGGAGGCGTCCTGGGCCTGCTTGGCCAGGGCGGCGTACTCCTCGTTGGACGGCGGTGGCTTGCGGGTCCGGGCCTCGTCGAGGCGGGCCTGGGCGGTCTTCTCTTCGTCGTCGGCCTTGGCCACGGCGCGGCGGGCCTTGTTGACCCGGACGGCGGCCGCCACCCGCTCCTGCTCGGCGCGGGAGGATGCGGCGCTGTCGGGCGACACCGCGGCGGGCGTCACCGCGGTCGCCCCCGGCGTGAGGGCCCGGGCCGCGGCGACGGCGCGCTGCCGGGCGATGTCGAGGTCGTGCTGGGCCGACGTCAGGCCCTCCTGCGCCCCGAGGAAGTCGGACTCGGCGCTGAACCAGTCGGCCTGCGCCGCCCGCAAGGCCTGCAACTGATCGTCGCTCGGGCCCGACGGCGTCCATCCGCCCTTCAGGTACCAGGCGGCCACGGCCAGCCCGGTGCGGTCGTCGTAGACTCCGTCGGTGCGCCCCGGTCTGAACCCGAGCCGGACGAGGGCCTCCTGGAGCTGGCGGACGTCGTCGCCGACGGCGCCCGGGGTGATATCCCGGTAGGCGGGCACGGCCCCCTGGAGCACCAGCGCCGGACGGCCGGAAGCGGTGAACGCCACGCTGCCCTCCGTCAGGTCCTTCCCCTTCTGCGGCGCACTGGTGAGGATCGGGTTCGCCTTGCGGATCGACGAGGGCGCCAGCAGCACCGACTGCGGCGCGCCGTAGCGGACCGTGCCCCGGATGACCACGTCCGACGACAGGACCTTCTTCTCCACCGGCACCGTGATGGCCGACGGCGCCGGCGGCGCGGTGCGCGCCGCCACCACGGCCGGCGACCGGATCCGGCTCGCCGCACCCCAGCTCACCAACGACGAAAGGATCACGGCGCCGAGGCCGATGGAGAGCGCCCGGTTCCGCCGGATCAGTGCGACACCCGTCGAACCGGAGCGCGGCGGCGCCGCGACATCCGTGGTTCTTCCCGACGCCCGGGATCCGGGTCGGAACAGCATGACGAATCGGTCCCTTCCCCCACAAAAGCCCCAGCTCCGCGGCCCCAAGGTTATCAGTCAGCGCTTCTGACTCTCCTGAGACTGAGAAGGCCTCTCAGGCAGGTCCCGGGGGTCCTTTGGGCGAATTGAGCGGGTTGTAGGGATGTGGGCGGTATCGCCACACCACCTTCGCCACCGTGCGGAAATAAACCCGGAGAGAACGATGCGCCGCTCCCGTTTCCATTTCGTCCTCGTCGCTGCGCTGGCCGGCTTCGCCGCTCTCCCCGCCCCCGGCGCCCTGGCCGCGGCCAAGGGCCCGGCCCGACCCCAGATCGGCGAGAAGGACTTCGCCGCCACCAACTTCTCCGCCCGGTCGATCCTCGTCGACAACCCGTTCCTGCCCCTGGTGCCGGGCCAGCAGTTCACCCTCACCGGCACCACGACCGGTGGGAAGCACGAGGTCGTCTTCACCGTCACCGACGTGACGAAGTGGGTCGACCACGTCCGCACCGTCGTCATCTGGGACCGCGACTTCCAGGACGGCCAGCTGGCCGAGGAGGAGCTCGCCTTCATGGCTCAGGACGACGCCGGCAACGTGTGGAGCCTCGGTGAGTACCCCGAGGTCCACGAGGACAACGGCACGGTCGACGCCCCCGACACCTGGCTGGCGGGCCACAACGGCGCCACGGCCGGCGTGCTCATGCGGGCCAACCCGAAGACCGGCACGTCGACCTACGTCCAGGGTCGGGCGCCCGACATCGAGTTCCTCGACAAGGCGAAGGTGGCCCAGACCAACCAGAAGACCTGCGGCCCGACCGGTTGCTATTCGGGCGTGCTGGTCGTCGACGAGTGGAACCCGCTGGCCCAGCCGCAGGACGGGCACCAGTTCAAGTACCACGCCCCCGGCGTCGGCGTCGTCATGATCGTGGGGAAGGGCGGCACGGAGCAGGAGACGCTGGTGCTGACCAGGCGTCACACGCTGACCGACGACGAGCGGGACGCCGCCACCGCCCGAACGCTGCAACTCGACCAGCGGGCCTACAACCTGGCCCACGACGTCTACGCCAAGACGGCCTTCGCCGACGTCCGCTAGCTCTGCCGCCGGCGTGTTCTCGGCGGCGTGTTATCTGGCGGAGGGGAAATCCCCGGTGGCGAGGTCGGCGGCCTGGACCAGGACGGCGTGGAGACCGTCGAGGCGTTCTCCCAGGTCGATCATCTCGGAGTAGAGCTCGTCGATCTCGCCTTCGAGGACCTCGGCGTGGACCTCATCGATCGCCTGGTGTTCCAACCGGTCGATGGTGTCCACGAGGCGGACCTCACGAAGCTCCAGCTCTCCCATGAATGGCTCCAAAGGGTTCATCATGGGCAGAGACCTACCCCACTCTGCGTGGCCGAAACCTCGCGGTCCGGGGTCAGCCCAGGCCGGCGAGGTAGCGGTGCACCACCGCCGCGCACTCCCGGGCCTCGTTGATGGCCCACACCACCAGGGACTGGCCCCGGCGGGCGTCGCCGCAGGCGAAGACGCCCGACACCGACGTCTCGTAGGCGGGGGCGGCCAGGTTGCCGGCGGCGTCCTCGGCGGCATCGAGCTGTCCGAGGAGGGCGTCGCGTTCGGGCCGGGCGAATCCGATGGCCACGAGCACCAGCTGGGCCGGGAGCCGCTCCTCGGTGCCGGGCATCGGCTCGAAGGCCGGCGGCCCGCTGGAGCAGGCGATCTCCACCGCCTCGACCCGGCCCTCCGCCTGGTCGTCTCCGGACAGGCCCAGGGTGATGACGTCGAAGCGCCGCACCCCGCCCTCGTCGAGGGCGTAGGTCGACGGGAGCCGCCGCGGCATCTCGGGCCAGGTGGCGATCTCCCGGGCCCGGGTGCCGGCCGGAGGCGGGTAGCGGTCGAGCTGGGTGACGGAGCGGGCCCGCTCCCGGTGGGCGTTGGCGATGCAGTCGGCGGCGGTGTCGCCGCCGCCGATGACGACGACGTCCTTCCCGGCGGCGGTGATCTGGCCGTAATAGGCTGCCGCCGCCCCTGTCGGGGGGACACCCCCCGGCCCCCGGGGGTGGCGGGCGAGCTTGGGGTTGTCGGCGGCGGCGATGACCCGGTTGCGGTCGTAGAGGTAGTCCATGGCGAGGTGGACCCCCTCGAGCTTGGCGCCGGGCACGTCGAGCTCCCGGTGCAGGCGGGATCCCACCGCCAGCACAATGGCGTCGAACTCCGCCCGCAGCTCGTCGGCGGTGATGTCGACACCAACGTCGACGTTGCAGCGGAACTCGATCCCCTCGGCTTCGAGCACCTTCAGCCGCCGGTCGACGAAGCGCTTCTCCAGCTTGAAGTCGGGAATACCGAAGCGGAGCAGGCCGCCGGCGGCCTCGTCGCGCTCGAAGACCACGACGCGGTGCCCGGCCCGGTTGAGCTGGGCGGCGGCGGCCATGCCGGCCGGGCCCGACCCGATCACCGCCACCGAGCGGCCGGTCACGTTGACCACGGCCCGGGGCTCGACCCAGCCCTCCTCGAAGGCCCGTTCGATGATGGCCAGCTCGATCTGCTTGATCATCACCGGGTCGTCGTTGATCTCCAGCACGCAGGCCGCCTCGCACGGTGCCGGGCAGGTGTAGCCGGTGAACTCGGGGAAGTTGTTGGTGTAGTCGAGGCGCTCGTAGGCCTCCCGCCACCGGCCCTGGTAGACGAGGTCGTTCCACTCCGGGATGAGGTTCCCGAGCGGGCAGCCGTTGTGGCAGAAGGGAACGCCGCATCCCATGCAGCGCTGCGCCTGCTGCTGCACCTCTCCCGGAGGCAGCAGCGTGAAGACCTCGTGGTAGTCGCCGACCCGCTCCACCGGATCGCGGTGCGGGTCGCCCTGCACGGCGCGACCGATCCGCAGGAAGCCCTGGGGATCCGGCATCAGACCCCTGCTCTCTCGGGGGATACCCCCGCGCCCCCAGGCTCGGCCAGACGGGCCAGCGCCGCCTTGTAGTCGCGGGGCATCACCTTCACGAAGGGCGGCACCTGCCCGCTCCAGCCGGCCAGGAGCCGTTCGGCCACCGGCGAGCCCGTCCGCCGGGCGTGCTCCGCCACCAGGGCCTGCACGGTCTCGACGTCGTCGGCCGTGAGTTCCTCCAGCCCGACGAGGTCGGTGTTGCACCGACCGGCGAAGACGCCGGCCTCGTCGAGGACGTAGGCGATGCCCCCGCTCATCCCGGCCCCGAAGTTGCGGCCGGTCTCGCCGAGGACGACGACCCGTCCGCCGGTCATGTACTCGCAGCCGTGGTCGCCGATCCCCTCGACGACGGCGCTGGCCCCGGAGTTGCGGACGGCGAAGCGCTCACCGGCCTGGCCGCGGAAGAACGCCGACCCCGAAGTGGCGCCGTACAGCACGGTGTTGCCGACGATGACGTTGTCCTCGGCGGCGAACGTCGAGCCCTCCGGCGGACGGACGGTCAGCATCCCGCCGGAGAGGCCCTTGCCGGCGTAGTCGTTGGCCTCGCCCCAGAGGGTGAAGTCGACGCCGTGGGCGAGCCAGGCGCCGAAGCTCTGCCCCCCCGAGCCCCGCAACGTGATCGTGACGGTGCCGTCGGGCAGCCCCGCCTCGTCGTAGCGGGAGGCGATGGCCGACGACAGGAGCCCGCCGACCGTGCGGTTCCGGTTCGCCACCTCGAACTCGAGGACGACGGGTTCGGCGTCGTCGATCGCCGCCCGGGCGGCGGCGATGATCTCGTGGTCGAGGGCGTCGTCGAGGACGGGCGGCGGGTCCTCCACCTTGCGGCGAACGACGCCGGGGTCGTCGGAGGCCGGCTCCAGCACCGCCGAGAGGTCGACGCCGGCCGACTTCCAGTGGGAGATGGCGGTGTCGAACTCGAGCAGGTCGACCCGGCCGACGAGGTCGTCGAAGCGGCGGATCCCGAGGCGGGCCATGATCTCCCGGGCCTCCTCGGCCACCAGGAAGAAGTAGTTCACGACGTGCTCGGGGGTGCCCTCGAAGCGGCGGCGGAGCTCCGGGTCCTGCGTGGCGATACCGACCGGGCAGGTGTTGAGGTGGCAGACCCGCATCATGATGCAGCCGGTGGCGACGAGCGGCGCAGTGGAGAAGCCCATCTCCTCGGCGCCGAGAAGGCCGGCGACCACGACGTCGCGGCCCGTCTTCATCTGCCCGTCGACCTGCACGGTGATCCTTGACCGGAGATTGTTGCGGACCAGCGTCTGCTGCGTCTCGGCCAGGCCCAGCTCCCAGGGGAGCCCGGCCGACTGGATCGAGCTGAGCGGCGACGACCCGGTGCCGCCCTCGTGGCCGGCGATGACGACGTGGTCGGCGCCGGCCTTGGCCACGCCGGCCGCCACCGTGCCCACCCCGACCTCGGCCACCAGCTTCACCGACACCGACGCCTTCGGATTGGCGCAGCGCAGGTCGTAGATCAGCTGCTTGAGGTCCTCGATGGAATAGATGTCGTGGTGAGGCGGCGGGGAGATCAGCTCCACGCCGGGCGTCGAGTAGCGCAGCTGGGCGATGTAGTCGCTCACCTTGTGGCCGGGCAACTGGCCGCCCTCGCCCGGCTTCGCCCCCTGCGCCACCTTGATCTGGAGCTGGTCGGCGTGGGCCAGGTAGGAGGCGGTGACGCCGAACCGGGCCGACGCCACCTGGCGGATGGCGGAACGGCGCTGGTCCCCGTTGTCGTCGGTGCCGAGGCGGCGCGGGTCCTCCCCGCCCTCGCCGGAGTTCGACCGGCCGCCGAT
>JAUZEY010000338.1 GCA_030838785.1 Actinomycetota bacterium
GGGTCGTCCCGCCGGCGCCGTAGGTGATCGACACGAACGACGGCCGGAGCGGCGCCAGCTCGAGCAGCGTCCGCTGCAGCTGGGCCTCCGCTTCGTCCGTCTTCGGGGGGAAGAACTCGAACGAGAAACAGCGCCCCTGGCCCAGTAGGTCGGAGATGCGGGTCACGGCCGGCCAGCGTAGGCGCGCCGGCCGTGAGCTCCGCAGTCGCCTCAGTTGGTCGTGATCGTGTATGTGCCGCTGACCTGGGCGCCGCTGGGATCGGTCACGTGGAACTTGACGGTCCACACGCCACCCGGTGCGCCCGAGAAGTGGAGCGTGCCGTTGGGCTCGATGCTGGCCACCGGGTTGGCATCGACGCCGGGAGGACCGTCGGTGCCGTCGTACCAGAACGTCAGCGGGTCCCCGTCGGGGTCGTGGCCGACGAGCTGGTAGTCCTTGGGGGTGTTGGCGGTGATCGAATCGCTGCCGCTGTCGGCGGTCGGCGTGCCGTTCTGGTACTGGAAGGTCAGCTTGGCCTTGGCCGTCTGGGCGGGAGGCGTGCCGTTGTTGTCGTCGACGATCTGGTAGTCGACGACGGCGTCACCGACAGAGCCCTTGACGGCGGCGAACGAGATGACGCCGCCCTGGCGGGTGAAGGTCCCAACGCCGTCGACGGTGAGCGACCCGTTCTTCTCACCGACCATGGTGACCTGGCCGCTGTCGCCGAGGCTCGCTCCCTGGGCGTGGGCGACGTCGCTGGAGCACGTCCCGGCGCCGCAGCTGAGCGTCAGGTCCACGGCTTTGGGCACGAGGTCGGCGCCGGTGACCTTGATCGTCACCGTGCCCTCGGCGTTGTCGCCGTCAGTGTCGAGGATCCGGTAGCGGAGCGTGTCGTTGCCCTTCTTGCTCGGGCTGTAGACGATGGAGTGGCCGTCAGCCGACAGGGCGGCGGAGCCGATGCTGGGTGAGCCGAGGATGGACAGCGAGCCGAGCCCGTCGCCGAAGGAGTCGTTGGCGAGCACGTCGATGGTTGTCGGCCCGCCCATCGGCACGGTCACCGTGTCGTTGACCACCCGGGGCAGGTCGTTGACGCTGCGGACGGTCACGTTCACCAGGCCGAGTGCCGTGTTCCCCTGGGAGTCGACGACGGTGTAGGTGAAGGAGTCGTTGCCGTGGAAGTTGGGCGCCGGCCGGTAGCCGACGGTGCCGATGGCGAACGAGGCGGTGCCATGGGCCGGGGTGGAGACGCTCTGGATGGTGAGGGAACCGCCCTCGGGATCGACGTCGTTGACCAGGACGTCGACGGTCCCGGCGGTGTCTTCGTCGATGCTCAGGGAGTCGTCGCCGGCCACCGGCGGGTCGCCGCCGTTCAGGGCGACCATGCTGATGATCCCGTGCGTGAGCTTCTGGGCCTCGGCGCCACCGAAGTACTTGGCGTCGCCGAAGGCAAAGACGGCGCCGTTGGAGCCCGTCATGTAGTAGCCCTTGCCGGTCCCCGACGGGGCGATGTCGACGATGCGCTTGTCGCTCTTGCCGTCGGCCGCCGCGCCGTAGAACGCGGCATCACCGAAGGCGAAGACGCCGCCGTCACCGGCCACCATCCAGTACCCCCGACCGGACGGGGTGGCCGCCATCTGCTGGATGCGCTTGGCCAGCTTGAGCGACCCGGTGGAGCCGAAGAACCCGGCATCACCGAAGGAGAAGATGCCGCCGTCGGACGCCGCCATCCAGTAGCCACGACCGGACGGGGTCGGCACGATGTCGACGATGGGCTTGTTCAGCCGGGTGGAGCCCATCGAGCCGAAGAACGGGGCGTCACCGAAGGAGAAGATGCCGCCGTCGGAGGCGACCATCCAGTAGCCGCGGCCGGTCCTCGTGGCCGCCATGGCCACGATGGGCTGGTTGAGCGGCTTGCCGCCCATCGAGCCGTAGAAGGCGGCGTTACCGAAGGCGAAGATGCCGCCGTCGGAGGCGACCATCCAATAGCCCCGCCCGTCGGACGTGGCCGCCATACCGGCGATCGGCTGGTTCAGCGGGATGGCGCCGGTCGAGCCGAAGAAGCCGGACCGGCCGTAGGAGAAGATCCCGCCGTCCGTGCCCACGAGCCAGTAGCCCGTGGTCGTCAACGCCGAGGCGGGCGGGGCGGTGGGGATGGTGGCCGCGATGCTGGTCAGGCCGGCGAGAAGGGCGACCGCGAGGGCCAGCCCGACACGCCGCCCACCGTGGGCAGCTCGACGAAAGAACCTGCGCATTGGCCACGCCTCCGGCACCGGGGGGTCGATTACCGGACCCGCGGGGGGAGGTGTCCGGCTCCCAGGAGAACGCACGACGACGCCCGGCGTGACGCCGGCTCCCCGAGGGAGGACCCGATGTTACCAAAGTGACCAGTGTTGGCTACTGTGACGGGGGCTTTTGACCGTCGTCGCTCTCTTGGCGCATCTTGCGGCGGTTGAGCCACTGCAGCGTCAGGAACACGAGCAGCGGGACGAGGACGAAGAGCATCTCGTCCCAGCCGCCCTGGTGGGCGAGCACGACGGTCGTGGCGGTCATCGGGAACAGAGGCTACCGGGTCACTGTTTCCAACCATCGACCAGCCGTCCCGCAGCGTGCGCGTGCCACACTGACGTGCGGAGGAAACGGACATGCCGCCGGAGAAACTGCACTGGAAGCACCTGTACGACGAGGTCGTCACCAGCGGCCTGTGCACCGGCTGCGCCGGTTGCGTGGTCGCCTGTCCCCACGATGTCCTCGGCTACAAGGACACCGAGGGTGTGTACAAGCCTCTCCACCTCGAGGAGGAGCTCGGCCCGGGGGGCTGCGGGCACGGTGACCGGGGCTGCACGTCGTGCACCCGGGCCTGTCCCCGGTTCCGGGCCTGGGAACCCGAGGTCGACCAGTTCCTCTTCGGTCGGCCCCGTTCGGCCATCGAGGTGGAGGGCGTGACGAAGGACGTGATCCTGACCCGGGCGTCGGACGACAAGGTCCACGAATTGGGCCAGGACGGCGGGCTCGTGTCGGCCATCCTCATCTGGGCCTTGGAGCACGGCTACATCGATGCCGCCCTGGTCTCCTACCTGGAGGGTGACGGCACCACCTGGAAGGCGATCCCCGGCGTGGCCCGGTCCAGGGAGGACATCCTGGCCGCGGCGGGCAGCCGTTACACCTATTCGGCCAACACCATGGCCTACAGCCAAGCCGTCGAGACGGGAGCGGAGAAGATCGCCCTCGTCGGCATGAGCTGCCAGTCGTCGGTGCCGCCGGTGATGACCGTCCGCAAGGCCGGGAAGGTGGCCCGCCGCTTCGCCCTCAACATCGGGCTGCTGTGCTCCAAGACCTTCGACGACGCCATCTTCGAGGAGCTGTTCGAGGCCAAGTACGGCCTCCCCAAGGCCGAGATCAAGAAGATGAACATCAAGGGCGTCTTCCAGATCTGGATGAAGAACGGTGATTACCACGAGGTGCCGCTCAAGGAGTGCCACCAATGGACGAGGGAGGGGTGCAAGATGTGCCCCGACTTCGCCGCCGAGCACGCCGACATCTCCACCGGCGGCATCGGGAAGTTCAACGACTGGACGCTCACGGTCATCCGGACCGACCTCGGCCGGGAGATCATCATCAAGATGCTGGAGGACGGCACGATCCAGGGCCGTCCCGGCGACGACGACCCCGGCGCCATCGCTCTCATGCGCAAGCTGTCGATCAAGAGCCGCAAGCGCTGGCCCGACTTCGCCCTTCCGGAGCCGAAGCTCATCGAGGCCTGAGGCCTGAGACGCCGTTCAGGGAGATGCGGAAGACGTCGCGCCCGCCCGCCACCGGCACGACCGCTTCGTAGTAGTCCATTCCGTCGAGGTCGTCGGACAGCATCACGTCCCGGAACACCGCCGTGGCCACCACCTGCCGGCCCCAGGGGTCAGCCTCCGTGACGTCGAGGCGGACGTCGATCCGGGGGCTGGTGCCTGGCAGCTGGATCGGCCCGGCGCTCGGCCCGCTGTCGCCCCAGCTCTGGGTGAAGGGGGCATCCCGCCGGTAGCCGATCTCGCCCAGCGGCACGAACCCGTCGCCGCCGCCGTCGGGATCGACGGAGATCTTGAACCGGTTCTCGTCGGCCGTCCACCGGTCATGGTCCCCGCTGATGGCGGCGTATTCCAACCGGATGGTGGCCGGCCCCACCAGGTTGGCCGCCCCGCCCGCCAGCGGCTCGGACGGGCGCCGGCCGAGGGCCTCGACGATCAGGGCCAGAGCCTGGGGATCGGCCGGGAGGGCGCCGTGGTGGGCTGGGACGAGGTAGTGCTCGTCGCCGGACAGGAACGGAGACTCCGACGGGACGAGCCCGTCGTGGCCGTGGCCCACGCCGTCGCCGTCGTAGTCGTGGCGGGGGACCGGCAGCCACGGCGGCGCGCCGCCGATGGCGACGTAGCGCTCGCCGGGCGGCTCGGAGGCGCCCATCGTGCGCAGGAAGGGCGAGCCGGGGCGCATGTCGCCGCCGGTGGCATTCCACCGGCCGAAGCCTCCGATGGTGCCCGGCACCCAGGCCTCGAACGTGCCGTGGTTGGGGGTGCCGAGCATGACCAGCGTGCCCACCCGGCCGGCCCAGCCCGGCTCGACCTCGCCGCCCGGGTGCTCGATCAGCCACCGGGCGACCAGCCCGCCCATGGAGTACCCGACGACGTCGACCGGGGCATCGGCCGGGTAGCCGGCCCGGGCCAGCGCCGCTTCCACGGCCGGCTGCACGACGCGGGCGGCGACATCGGGGATGTGCTGCCCGTCGGCCGTCGGGGCGTAGGCCAGGGCCTGCGCGCCCGGCCGGGCCGGATCGAAGTCGAGCACCGTCATCCCGGCCGCCTCCAGCGCCGGGATCATCCGGTCGAACGAGGACGCATCGCCGTGCCAGCCGGGGATCAGCACCACCGGCACCGGCGGCGCCGCCCGGGCCGCCACGCCCGGAACGACCAACAGCGCGGCCAACGAGACCAGCGCTCCCAGAGCCCGTCCGACCTGTCGCATCCCAGCACCTCCCAGCCAAGGCCGGGCGTGACGCTACCGGGTCAGGCGGTCACGGTGCGTCGGATTTTCCGGGCCCGACATCGCGCCCCCCGGCCCAGTCGAGAAGGCGGCGCTCGGCCTCCTCCTCGGTCATCGGGCCCTCATCGATACGGGCATCGAGGAGCATGGTGAGGGCGTCGCCGACGACCCGTCCGGGGGGGACCCCGAGCAGCTCCATGACCCGGTGGCCGTCGAGGGCCGGCCGGATGGAGGCCAGCTCCTCCCGCTCGGCCAGATCGGCGATGCGGGCCTCGAGGTCGTCCATACGCCGCCCCAGCGCCCTCGCCTTGGCCTGGTTGCGGGTGGTGCAGTCGCAGCGCACCAGGTGGTTGAGGTCGTCGAGGAGCGGGCCGGCGTCGCGCACGTAGCGGCGGATGGCCTTGTCCGTCCAGCCCATCTTGTAGGTATGGAACCGGAGGTGGAGCAGCACGAGCTGCGTGACCGCCTCGATCGTGTCCTTGGGGAAGCGCAGCGCCCGGAGGCGCTCCTCGGCCATGCGGGCGCCGACGACGTCGTGGAGGTGGAAGCTCACGCCCTCGGGCCCGAACGACCGGGTCTTGGGCTTGCCGACGTCGTGGAGCAGGGCGGCGAGGCGCACCACCAGCTCCGGGCGCGTCTTGGCCACCACGGCAATGGTGTGGGCCAGCACGTCCTTGTGGTGGTGGATCGGGTCCTGCTCCAGTGCCAGGCCGGGCAGCTCGGGGAGGAACTCGTCGGCGAGGCCCGTCCGGACAAGGAACCACAGCCCGGGAGACGGGTCGTCGACGACCAGCAGCTTGGACAGCTCGTCACGGATCCGCTCCGCGCTCACGACCTCGAGGCGGCCGGCCAGATCGGTGGCCGCCGCCACGAGCGCCGGGTCGGGCTCCAGGCCCAGGGCGGCCATGAAGCGGGCCGCCCGCATCATCCGCAGCGGGTCGTCGAGGAAGGACACCTCGGGATCGAGCGGCGTCCGCAGCCGCTTGTGGACGAGCAGGTCGTCGAGCCCGCCGTAGGGGTCGGCCAGCGTCGGCTCGGGCAGCGAGATGGCCATGGCGTTGACGGTGAAGTCGCGTCGCGAGAGGTCCGTCTCGAGCGAATCGGAGAAGGTCACCGAGGGCTTGCGGCTGTCAGGCCGGTAGACCTCGGCCCGGAAGGTGGTGACCTCGACGCGGAACGGTTTCTCCGGCGAGAACGGCGGCGTCACCAAGGCGCCGCCGATGGTGCCGTAGGCCTGACCCTGGAGCCAGACGTGGTCGGCCCAGGCCCGCACGATCTCCAGCACGGCGGCGGGCCGGGCGTCGGTGGTGAGGTCGTAGTCGGCGTCGGGATTCGTGAAGCCGAGCACGGCGTCGCGCACCGAGCCGCCCACGAGGTACAGGCTGTGCCCGGCGGCGGCGAACCGACGCGCCAGATCCTGAAGGGGCGACTCCGGCGCCAGCAGCGGGCGCAGCCTCTCGGGAACGGCGGTCATCACCCCATTGTGGCCGAGGGGCGGCGGAGGTCTGTCATCAATAAGTTCTCGTGGTAAGGCAAACCCCACCCTCAAGAGGCCGGGTGGCGGGATGTTGCCGGAGGCCGGCGATCCGTATCGTGATGGACGTGCCTCCTACGGGGAAACAACCGTAGGAGCCGCAACCGCCTCAGATCGGAATCGCCGTTTCGACCCACCCCAGCGGGTCGGAGCGGGAGGGCCGGAGGCGGTTGCGGCGCGTCTGGGCTTACGAGGGTGCTCCGACCGGCAGGCCGGCCTGCTGGAGGGCGATTCGCAGGTCGTGAGGGTGGCTGGCGGCGGCCAGGGCGTCGCGCAGGCCGATGAGCCCGTTCTTGTACAGGGCGAAGAGGCTCTGGTCGAAGGTCTGCATCCCGTAGTACTCGCCCTCGGCGATGATCTGCTCCAGCTCGTGGGTCTCGTCGGGCGAGACGATCTTGTCGAAAGCCCGGCCGGTGGCGACCAGCACCTCGACGGCCGGGATCCGGCCCTTCCCGTCGACCCGCTCCAGGAGCCGCTGGCTCACGATGCCCCGCAGCGAGCCGGCCAGCGACAGGCGGGCCTGGTGTTGCTGGTGGGGCGGGAAGAAGTCGACGATCCGGTTGACCGTCTCGGTGGCGTTGACGGTGTGCAGCGTCGAGAAGACGAGGTGGCCGGTGTTGGCCGCCGACAGGGCGGCTCCGACGGTCTCGGGGTCGCGCATCTCGCCGATGAAGATGACGTCGGGGTCCTGGCGGAGCACCCGCTTGAGGGCGCTGGCGTAGTTCTCGGTGTCGGTGCCGATCTCCCGCTGGTTGACCAGCGACCGCTTGTCGGAGTGGAGGACCTCGATCGGGTCCTCGATGGTGACGATGTGCCGGGCCTGCGACTCGTTGATCGAGTCGATCATGGCTGCGATCGTCGTGGTCTTGCCCGACCCGGTCGGCCCGGTGACGAGCACGAGGCCCCGGGGCTCCTCGGTAAGGCGCCGGACGGCGGGCGGGAGGCCGAGGGCATCGAAGGACGGCGTGCCGGGGAGCACCCGGCGCAGCACCAACGCCACCGTGTTGCGCTGGCGGAAGACGTTGACGCGGAACCGACCGGCGCCGCCCGCCTCGCCCGACCCGTAGGCGAAGTCGGCCTCGCCCGAGCGGGCGAACTCGTCGGCCCGGTCCGGGGGCAGCACGGCGTAGGCCAGCCGCTCGGTGTCGGCGGGGCCGAGGACATCGAAGGCCGTCTCGGTCAGGTGCCCGTCGATGCGGACGAAAGGGCGGCTCCCGGCCTTCAAATGAAGGTCGGAGGCCCGTTGTTCCACGACGTAGCGGAGCACCTCGGACAGCTCGAGCACGTGACTTCCTTACGACGGTTGCCGGTCTACTCGAAAGATCGGCAGAGGGACGGCCGGTCTTGGGCCCCGAATCGACGGCTCCCCCCGTTCTGACCGTTAGGCGCTTGTTGTGTCTCGGAGTTGCTCCTGCTGACGCCGGGCGGCCTCGACGACCTGGCCCCCCGGCCCGCCCGACGTGGCGTCCTCCGGCCGGTAGGGGGCGTCGAGGAGGGCGGCCAGGCTCGCCCCCACCGAGGTGGTCAGGGCGTCGAGGTCGTAGCCGCCCTCCAGGAACAGGACGAGCCGCCCGGGGCCGGGGGCGAAGGCGGCCACGCGCCGGGCGATGTCGGCGAAGTCGCCGGCCGACAGCCGCAGATCGGTGAGGGGGTCGGCCCGGTGGGCGTCGTACCCGGCCGACACCAGGACCCAGGTGGGGGCGAACACCTCCACCGCCGGGGCCACGACCTCGTCGAGGGCCCGCAGGTAGACGTCGCCGGTGGCGCCGGCGGGGAAGGGCAGGTTCAGGGTCGTGCCCCGGGCCCCGGGCCCGCCGACGTCGTCGAGGGCGCCCGTCCCCGGATAGAAGGAGCCGTACTGGTGGAGCGACACGTAGAGCACCCGGGGGTCGTCCCAGAAGATCGCCTCGGTGCCGTTGCCGTGGTGGGCGTCCCAGTCGAGAATCAGGACCCGCTCCCCCGATGCGGCCAGGTTGGCGGCCACCACCGCGATGTTGTTGATGAGGCAGAACCCCATCGGGCGGGTGGCGAGGGCGTGGTGACCGGGCGGGCGGACGGCCAGGAAGGCAGCGGCCCCCTCGCCCCGCCGCAGCGCCTCGACCGCCGCCAGACCGGCACCGGCGGCCAGCTTCCCGGCCCGCCAGGAGCCAGCCGACGCCCGGGTGTCGCCGTCGATGTCGCCGCCGCCGGCGGTGCAGAACCGCTCCAGAGCCGCGAGATAGTCGAGGGGATGGACCAGGCTGAGCTCGGCCGGGGTGGCCTCCCGCGGCTCGATCAGCCGCACGGCGTCGGCCAGGCCTGCCACCTCCGGGCCGAGGACCACGGCCTCCAGCCGCCGCGCCCGCTCGGGATGCCCGGGGCCGGTGTCGTGGAGGGCGAAAGCAGGGTCGGTGGCGACGAGCAGCATCCCCCCACGCTACGCCCATCGCCGCCGCCCCAGAACCGTCGACGGCGACCGTCACCCCTGGTCAGCCCCCTCCGTGCACCAGGTTGGCGGAAGGAGCCAGGTACGCTTTGCCGTCATGACGGGGGCAACGTCGCGCGGAGTGGCGGAGCCCGAGACGATCGAGCAGCGCGGTGAACGGGCTCGGCTCGCCAGCTGGCGGGCTGACGGCCAGGTGGCGCACCTCAGCCCGGCGGCGATGCGGCCGCTGTCGGCCACCTTCGTGGACTCCTGCCTCGACCGGCTCCGGGCCCGGGGCTTCACCTCGGTCGTCACCAGTGCCCTGTCGGAGGCGGAGTGCGCAGGGTTCCTCCGGGCCGGCTTCGACGTGCAGGAGGAACTCGAGCTTCTCGCCCACGATTTGAACGCCATCCCCGACGTCAGCCATCGGCTGCGACGGCCCCGGCGAAGCGACCGGCCCCGGGTCCTGGCCGTCGACGGCGCCGCCTTCGAGTCGTTCTGGCGCCTCCACCAGGGCGGCCTGGAGGACGCCCTGGGTGCCACACCGTCGGTGCGCTTCCGCGTCCACGGCCGGCGCGACGGCCTCGACGCCTACGTCATCGGTGGCCGGGGGGCGGGCACCGGATACGTCCAGCGACTGGCCGTCCATCCTGCCGCCCGCGGCCGGGGTCTCGGCCGGACCCTGGTCGGCGACGTGCTGCACTGGATGCGCCGGCACGGCGCGTCCCGGGCGCTGGTCAACACCCAGCAGACCAACCAGGCCGCCCTCTCCCTCTACCGCGCCTGCGGCTTCCGGGTTCTCCCCGAGGGCCTCCGGGTGCTGGTCCGGGCCCTGTGAGGCGCCGGCCCACCGCCGCCGCTGGGCTGCTCGTGCTGGTCGTCGCCCTCACGCTGGGCGTCGCCCCGCCCTCGATCGGGGCGACGCAGCCACCACCGGGGGCGGGCCCGACCCCGGCAACCGGGGCGGCGGCCTCCACCGGGGGCGCACCTGCGCCCAAGCCCCACGTGTTGAACCTGGCCGGCCAGAGCCCCTGGGCCGCGCCCGACGGCGACCTCCACCTCGGTCTGGCCCTGCCGGGACCCACCGAGGGTCTCACCGTCCAGGTGCAGGTCCACCGGGCCGTCACCTCCCGCACCGCCCTGGCCCAGACGTTCGACGGCCGGGGCCTCGGGGGCCTCGAGGGACGGCTCGAGGTGCCCGCCCCCGACCTCCTGGCCGGCGAGTCGGGCGCCCGGGATCTCCGGATCGGGGTCCAGGGCCCGGCCTCCGCCACGGCTCCGAACGATCCGGCCCGGATCGTCCCCGGCCGCAGCGGCGTGTACCCGACCGAGGTGGCGCTGTTCCGGGCCGGCTCCGTGGTCGACCGCTTCGTGACGCCCCTGGTGGTGATCGCCGCCGGCCTCAGCCCGCTCACGCTGGCCTGGGTGTGGCGCTTCGACGCCACGCCGGCCCACCAACCCGACGGGACGGTCCGGAAGCCGGCGGAGCGGGCCATGGGCCCGTCCGGCCGTCTCGTCCGCACCGCCCGGGCGGCGGCTGCCGCCGGCGACGTCCACCTCACGCTGGCCCCCACGCCCGAGACTCTGGGCGCCTGGTCCGAGACCGCCCATCAGGAGGAGCGTCTGCCCGGCGGGCCGCCGGCCGACGGCGCCACGGCCGGGCTGACCGCCCTCCGGACGGCGGTCGGAACGCCGGGACACCAACTCCTCCCGAGCCCGTTCGTGCCCGTCGACGTGCCCGGCCTCCTCGGCGCCAACCTCGGCGGCGAGCTCGACGCCGAGTTCGCCCGGGGCGCCGAACGCCAGCAGCAGGTCCTCGACGCCACAGCCACCCCTGGAGCCCTCCTGGCCCCCGAGCCGCTCGACGCCGGGGCACTCGGCCGGCTCCGCCAGTACGGCGCCGAGCGCCTCCTCTTCCCGCCCGAGGGCCTGGCCCCCCTCCAGCAGCGGCTCACCCCCGGTCACCCTTTCGTCGTCAGCGGGAAGGGCAAGCCGTACGCCGCGGCGGTGAGCGACCCCGACCTCGGCCGGTTGCTCGAGGGCGACGACGCCCCCGCCCTCCGGGCGGCCCGGTTCCTGGCCGGGGTCAGCCTGGTCGCCCTCGAGGCGCCCGGCGAACCACGGGGCGTGGTGGTCGTCACGCCGGACGAGTGGGACCCGCCGGCGCCACTGCTCGACGCCGTCCTCGGAGGCCTCCGGGCCAACCCGGCGGTCACCCCCGCGACCCTCGACGAGTACTTCGCCACCGTGGCGCCCGAACAGCGCGACGGCCGACCAATGGAGCGCAGCCTCGCCCGCCGGGAGACGTCGGATCCCGGCGATGCCGACACCGTGCGGTCGCTGCGCCGCCAGCTGGCGGCCTTCGCCGGCGTGGTGGAGCCGAACTCCGCCTGGCTGGACTCGGCCGACCGCGGGATCCTGATCAGCCGGGCCAGCCCGCTCGAGGCCGACGACCGGTCGGAGCGCAAGCTGTCGTCGCCCGCCGCCTACCTTCAGGGCGCCGACCGGATGGTCAAGAGCGTCACCTCCAAGGTCCGGGGGCCGAAGGGACAGCGGGTCACGCTGACGTCACGCCGGGCCTCGATCCCCATCTCCCTCCTCAACGCCACCGGCCACCCGCTCCAGGTCCGGGTCCGGCTCAAGAGCGACCAGCTCCGGTTCCTCGACGGCAACGAGCGGTTCCTGACCCTGGCGCCGCAGAACACCACCGAGCGGTTCCGGGTCGAGAGCCGGTCCACCGGTGCCTTCCCGCTCGACATCACCGTCACCTCGCCCGACGGAGCGCTGCTCGTCAACAGCAGCGAGCTCACGATCCGCTCCACGGTGGTCAGCGGCGTCGGGGCCGTCCTCACCGCCGGCGCCGGCATCTTCCTGCTCGTGTGGTGGGGCAACGACCTGCGTCGCCACCGCCGCCGGAGCGGGAGGGCCCGGCGTCAGGGCCGGATTGCCGCCCGCGCCGCCGCCCGGGCCCTCGACGACGCCGAGCGCGTCGCCGCCGGCGCGGCTCCGCGCTAGTGGTCCCTGTCTAGTGGGCACCGCCTGGTGAGCAGCACCGAACGGGTCGTCCGCTCCAGCGTCCCCGTCGCCGTCGGCACCGCCCTGTCCCGCCTGACGGGGATGGTCCGGTTGGCGGCCATGGCCTACGCCCTCGGCTTCGACCGCCTGGCCGACTCCTACAACCTCGCCAACACGACACCCAACATCGTCTACGAGCTCCTGCTCGGCGGCGTGCTGTCGGCCACGCTGGTGCCGATCTTCGTCGAGCACCGGGAGAAGGGCGACGACCAAGCCACCTCGGCGGTGGTGACCGTGGTGACGCTGGCCCTCATTCTGCTGACCGGAATCGGGATCATCGTCGCCCCGGCCGTCGTCCACCTCTACACACTTCGGCTGTCCGACGCGACGGCGGCCGCCCAGCAGAAGGTGGCCACCGAGCTTCTGCGGATGTTCATGCCGCAGATGCTCTTCTACGGCATCACCGCCATCGCCACGGCACTCCTCAACGCCCGGCGCCATTTCGCCGCTCCCGCCGTCACGCCGGTGTTCAACAACCTCCTCGTGACGGCCATCTTCCTCGCCCTGCCCCACCTCGCCCGCGGACCGCTGACCCTGGAGGCCGTCGGCCACGACTCCGGGACCATGCTGCTGCTCGGGCTCGGCACGACGGCCGGCATCGCCGCCATGGCCCTCCCGCTCCTGCCCGCCCTGCGCCGGGCCGGCATCCGTATCCGCCCCGTGTTCGACTTCCGCCACCCGGCCGTCCGCAAGGTGGTGCGGCTGTCAGGCTGGACGGCCGGCTACGTGGCCGTGAACCAGGTCGCCCTGTGGCTGGTCCTGGTGCTGGCCAACGGGACCCGGGGCGGCGTCTCGGTGTACCAGGGCGCCTACGTGTTCTTCCAGCTCCCCCACGGGCTGGTGGCCGTGTCGCTGATGACGACCCTCACGCCGGAGCTGGCCGAGGCCTTCTCCCGGGGCGACTTCGCCGGCTTCAGGCGGAATTTCGCCTTCGGGCTGCGGCTGATGACGCTGGTGATCCTGCCCGCCTCCGCCGGCCTCGCCGTCCTCGCCCGGCCGGTCGTCGGACTGCTCCTCCAGCGGGGGGCGCTGACGGCCAGCCAGGCCGGGCTCACTTCGGCCTGCGTGGCGCTCTTCTCCGTCGGGCTCCTGCCGTTCTCCCTGTACCTCTACGCCCTGCGGGGGTTCTACTCCCTCCACGACACCCGTACGCCGTTCGTCCTCAACTGCTGGGAGAACCTCATCAACGTCGTGGTGGCCGCCGCGCTCTATCCCTGGTTCGGTGTGCAGGGTCTGGCATTCTCCTTCTCCGTCGCCTACGGGGTGGCGGCGGTGATGGCGCTGCGGGCCCTGGCCCGGCGGACGGGCGGGCTCGGCGTCGACCTGAAGGCACGGCAGGTCCTGGCCCGGACGGCCGTCGCCGCGCTGGTCATGACCCTGGCCGTCCGTCTGGCGGTGGTGGCGTTGCCCGGGCGGCCACCGGCCCTGGTCGAAGCGACGGTCGGGGTGCTGGTCGGCGTCGTCGTGTACGTCGCCGCCCTGTCGGCCATGCGGGTGCGGGAGGTGGCCGAGATTCTGCGACGACTACGGGCCCGGCGCTCGGGGTAAGACGGGGGCTCCGGCACCGGGTGTCGCCGGCGTGGGACCGTGCAGGCACTACCGTTGGAGAGCTGTGGAAACCTTGGCCCCCGACCGTGTTCTCGGAGGTCGCTACCGCCTCCATCGGGAGCTGGCGCGCGGCGGTATGGCCGCGGTCTGGGAAGCCGAGGACAAGGTGCTCACGCGGCGGGTGGCCATCAAGGTCCTGCATCCCCACCTCGCCGGCGACGACGGCTTCCGCACCCGGTTCCGGCGCGAGGCCGTGGCCGCCGCCCGGCTGGCCCACCCCCACATCGTCACCACCTACGACACGGGCCGCGACGCCGAGGTGGCCTACATCGTCATGGAACTGGTGGAGGGCACGACCCTGGCCCGGCTCCTCAAGAGCTCCGGCCCGCTGCCGGTGGCGAAGGCCATCGACGTCGCCGTGCAGGTGGCCGACGCGCTGGCCTGCGCCCACACCCACGGCGTCGTCCACCGCGACGTGAAGCCGGCCAACATCCTCCTCCGGCAGGACGGGCACGTGAAGGTGGCCGACTTCGGAATCGCCAAGGCCGGAGCCGGCAACGACCTCACCCGCACCGGCGTCGTGATGGGCACAGCCAAGTACCTGTCGCCGGAACAGGTGAGCGGCAGCCCCGCCGAGGCCAGCAGCGACATCTACGCCCTCGGGATCGTGCTCTACGAGATGATCTGCGGCGCGCCGCCCTTCGTCGGCGACACCGAGCTGTCGACCGCCGTGGCCCGCCTGACCGGCTCCCCCGGCAGCCTGCGCGAGCGCCGGGAGGACGTCCCCCGCAGCCTCGAGGCGGTGGTGCTGCGCTCCCTGGCCCGCGACCCCGCGGCCCGCTTCCAGTCGGCGGAGGAGATGCGGGCCAGCCTGATGGCGGTCGACTCCGACAACGACGAGGCCACCCCGCCGGCCGGCCTTACGCTGACCTCCGCCTCGCCCCGCCGCGGCATCCCCCGGATGCTGGTCGCCGGCTTGGCCGCCCTTCTCTTCCTCTCGGTGGCGGTCATCATCCGCTCCGGGGACGGCGGGGGGTCGTCGAACGATGCCGCCCGCAAGGCGGGCCTGGCCGCGCCGGCCGGGCCGCTGGCCGAACCGAAAGCTCTACCGGCGGCGAGCTTCGACCCCTACGGCGACGACAAGTCGGAGAACCAGGCGACGGTGGGCAACGTCGCCGACAGCGACCCCGCCACGGTCTGGAAGACGTCGAGCTACCAGGACAACTTCCCGAAGCTCAAGCCCGGCGTCGGCGTGTACCTCGACCTGGGCCGCAACCAGCGGGTCCGCAGCGTCAAGGTGGCCGCCACCAACGGCTACACGGCGGAGATCTACGTCGCCGACCGGCCCAGCGCCGACCTCGCCGGCTGGGGCCGGCCCCGCGCCGCCGGCGGCAGCGGCACCTTCGACGTCGGCGGCGTGACGGGCCGCTACGTCCTCGTCTGGTTCACCTCCTTGCCCCAGGTCGACGGCGGCTACAAGGTCGAGGTCTCCGAGATCACCCCCGACTACTCCTGACGGACAGGCGCCACCCCGATGAGCCGGCCCGGCGGCGATTCGAGCGACGAGGCGCTGGCGGCGGCGGCCAACGCCGGTGACCGCGGTGCCCTCGAGGTCCTCCTGGCCCGGCATCTCGACCGGGTGCACGCCATCTGCCGCCGGGTGACGGGTCACCCGGAGGACGCCCTCGACGCCACCCAGGAGGCGCTCATCGCCGTCACCCGGGGGCTGCAACGCTACGACGGCCGCTCCCGGTTCACGACGTGGCTCTACCGGGTGGCGACCAACGCCGCCCTCGACGAGCTGCGGCGGCGCAAGCGCCGGCCCGAGCCGGCCGAGCTGTCCGACGACCGGGCGGTGGGCGGCGCCGTCGGGGGCGGGGTGGAGTCGGTCGTGGCCGCCCGCCTCGACGTGGACGCTGCCCTGGCCCGGCTCAGCCCGGAATTCCGGGCCGCCGTCGTGCTGCGGGACCTGTGCGATCTCGACTACGCCGAGATCGCCGAGGTCCTCGACGTGCCGATTGGCACCGTTCGGTCCCGTATCGCCCGGGGCCGGGCGGCCATCGCCGACCAGCTGCGGGAACCGAACGCCCCTCCCGAACGCCCAACCAGATGACGATGAATCCGACACCCGAGCACCCTGACCCGGATCACCTGGATGATGGGATCCTCTCGGCCCTCCTCGACGGCGACCCCGCCGAAGCCGGGCCCGAGGTCGCCGCCCACGTCGCGGCCTGCGATCGCTGCGCGGATCGCCGGGCCGCGCTGGCCGCGGCCCGGGCCGCTCTGGCCGCCGCCCCGGTCGAACCGCTCGACGAGCTGACCCGGCGCCGCCTGGTGACGGAAGCGCTTCGGACGGCCACCGACCTCGGGCCTTCGCCGGCTCGGTCCCGGGCGGGGAGTTCGGGCGGGTCGCGCTGGGCGCGACGTCATCCGGCCTTCGTGGGGTCGGCCGCCGCCGTGGTGCTGGCCGTCCTCGTGGGCGTCCCGTTCGTGGTCGGCCACGGCGGCTCGCAGGCCGACAAGACGCTGTCGGCCGCAGCACCGGCGCCGGACACGGCCCAGGATTCGGCCGGCCGGTTCTACGGCGACCTCGGCGACCTCTCCGATCATGACCGCCTGCGCCTCCGTCTGAGCGGGACCCCGGCCGCGACCGACACCGGTTCCGGCGGCACTCCTCTGGCCGAACCGGGCCCTTCACCAGCGGCCGGGGCGGCCCCTGGCACGCCGGTGCCGGCCTTGGCACCCGTCGCCGG
Organism: Actinomycetota bacterium; assembly: GCA_030838785.1. Classification (GTDB taxonomy): domain Bacteria; phylum Actinomycetota; class Acidimicrobiia; order IMCC26256; family BP-133; genus BP-133. Next base: position 16,317 of record JAUZEY010000338.1, read on the forward strand.
AGGCCTGGCCGGCAGCAGTCCCGAGGCGGCCCGGTCGTCCTCGCCCTCCACCACCCTCGGGTTCCGAGGCAGCGGCGCCGGTTCGTCCAACGCCGCGAAGTCCGCCGCGCCGCAAGCGGGGCCGGCCAACGGGGCGGCCCCGTCGGCCGACGCCTTCGCCTCCGACCAGGCGGCCACCCGCGACCGGACCGACGCCGACGCCTGCGTGGCGGCACTGCTCAACGGGCCGGCCCGGGGCGGGCGGCTCACCGGGTCGGGCACGGGAACGTTCCGGGGCCGGCCGGCGATCGTGGCTGCCTTCGAGCTGTCCGGTGGGACGGTGGCCTTCGTGGCCGACCGGGCCGGCTGCGCCGTCCTCGACCGCTTCAGCCTCTGACCGGCGGCTACGACTTCTTGGCCCGTTCCTCCGCCGCCGCCCGGTGGGCCAGGTAGATGCCGTAAGCGCTGACGGAGGCGGCCAGCACCACCGCCGCCCATCCCTCCGGCGGCCAGGCGTAGCCGTCCATGTCCCGCTGGACGGCCAGGGACTCTCCGGCCACTGACAGCACGGCCGCCGCCGGCATCATCCACAGCGGCGGGTCGTGGGACCAGACCCGGTTGAGCACCCAGGCCATGGCCGCTCCCAGGCCGGCGCCTCCGGAGATGGCCAACCACTGGATCCCCACGCCCTGGAAGGTGTATTCGCCCAGCACCAACCCGCCGATCCCGGCCAGGAGCAGCCCGGCCACCAGCGACGCGCCCAGCCGGACGACCGGCACCACGTGGCTCTGGGGATCCACCCACCGCGGCATGAGGCGGGAGCGTAAAGCACCGCGCCGTGGAAATGGGGACGCCGGAGGTGTGTGTAGGCTCGTCGCCTATGCCGGACTGGACTGACGAGGTCGCCGACCAGATCGAGCACGCCGTCGTCAGGGTGCGGGACAAGACAGTCGTCCCGGCCGAGCGCCTGGTCGCCTTCATCGTGGCCGGGATGTTCATCCTCTTCCTCGTCGGAGCCGTCGGGATCCTGGCCGCCCTGGGCGTCTTCCGTCTGGTCGACGTGTACCTGCCCGGCGGCGCATGGGCCACATGGCTGCTCTTCGGCGGAACGTTCTCGGCGGTCGGCGTGTTGCTCCTGTCACGACGCAGCTAGCCCGCAGAGGAGACTTGACCACCATGGAGCCCGTCCGAGACGTCATCATCGTCGGCTCCGGCCCGGCCGGCCTGACCGCCGCCGTGTACACCGCCCGGGCCAACCTGAAGCCGTTGGTCATCGAGGGGTTCCCCGGGGCCGGGGGGCAGCTCATGCTCACCACCGACGTCGAGAACTACCCCGGCTTCCCCGACGGGATCATGGGCCCCGAGCTGATGGAGAAGTTCCGGGCCCAGGCCGCCCGCTTCGGCGCCGAGTACCTGACGACGAACGCCGAACGGGTCGACTTCTCCTCTGCGCCCTTCGGGGTGTGGGCCGAGGGACGCGAATTCCGGGCCCGGACGGTGATCATCTCGACCGGCGCCACAGCCCGGATGCTGGGCCTTCCGTCGGAGTCCCGACTGCTCGGCCACGGCCTGTCGACGTGCGCTACCTGCGACGGCTTCTTCTTCCGGGGCCAGGAGATCGCCGTCGTGGGCGGGGGCGACTCGGCCCTCGAGGAAGCCACTTTCCTCACCCGCTTCGCCACCAAGGTCAACGTCATCCACCGGCGCCACGAGCTGCGGGCGTCGAAGATCATGCAGGAGCGGGCCTTCGCCAACGCGTCGATCAACTTCGTCTGGAACAGCGTCATCGACGATATCGTCGGCGGCGAGAAGGTGGAGGGCCTCGCCTTGCGCGACACCGTGACGGGCGAGACGTCGGAGCTCAAGGTGGGCGGCGTGTTTGTGGCCATCGGCCACGACCCCAACACGTCGCTGTTCGGCGGCCAGGTCGAGCTCGACGCCAACGGCTATATCGTCACCCACGACGGCAGCCGCACGTCGGTGGACGGGGTCTTCGCCTGCGGCGACGTGCAGGACCACGTCTACCGTCAGGCGATCACCGCCGCCGGGTCCGGTTGCATGGCCGCCATCGACGCCGAGCGGTATCTCGAAGCCCAGGGCGATCACTAGAATCCCGGAATTCCAACTGGTCCGGCGGCGTTCCTCAAGGCGACTCACAGTGGAAAGGAACACACGGTGTCCATCCTCACCCTGACCGACGGCGCCTTCGACGAGACCATCAACGGCTCGGACACGCCCGTCCTGGTCGACTTCTGGGCCGAATGGTGCGGCCCGTGCAAGATGATCGCTCCCGTTCTGGAGGAGATCGCCCGGGAGCAGACCGGCAAGATCACGATCGGCAAGCTCAACGTCGACGACAACCCCGACACCGCCCGGCGGTTCGAGGTCATGAGCATCCCGACCCTGATGGTGTTCAACAACGGCTCGCTGGAGAAGCGGCTGGTCGGTGCCCGCAGCAAGGGCCAGCTCCTGGCCGAACTGGCCCAGTTCATCGGCGGCTGAGGTCGCCAAAGAGCTGCCCTTGCCCGAGCCGTTCCGCATCCTCGCCCCCGGCGCCGCGGGCGAGGCGGTGCGGGACCTGCAGCACCGCATGGCGACGCTCGGCTTCGAGACGGCATCGGCCGAGGCCGGGGCGTACGGCGAGTCGACCACGGCCGCCGTCCGGGCCTTCCAGGCCGCCCGGGGACTGAGGGTCGACGGCATCTGCGGGCGCCAGACGTGGAGCTCGCTGGTGGAGGCCGGCTACTCCCTCGGCGACCGGCTCCTCTATCACCGCACCCCGATGCTGCGGGGCGATGACGTGCTCGAGCTGCAGGAGAAGCTCAACGCCCTCGGCTTCGACGCCGGGCGGGGCGACGGCATCTTCGGGCCCAACACCGCCGAGGCGCTGCGCGACTTCCAGCGCAACGTGGCGGCGGTGCCCGACGGGATCTGCGGTCCCGAGAGCACCGCCGCACTCGAGCGGCTGTCACGCTTCGCCGGCGGGTCGGTGGCGTCGGTGCGGGAGAAGGAGGCGCTCCGCGACGGGGCGCTGCGCCTCGCTGGCCGGCGGGTGTACCTGGCCGTCGAACCGGGGCTCGACGCCCTCGGCGACGTCGTGGCCAGGGGGCTCGTCGAGCTCGGCGCCGAAGTCCTCGTCGACGGAAGCGGGGAGGACGACTCCACGGTGGCCGCCGAAGCGAACCGCTACGCCGCCGATCTCTTCCTCGGACTCCGGTTCGGCGACATCTGCGGTAGCTGCACATGCGACTACTTCGCCTCCCACGCCTCCCGCTCCGAAGGGGGCTGCCATGTGGCCCGCTGCATCACCGAGGAGCTGTCCGCCGTGCTCGGCTGCGAGCCAGCCGAGCCCGCCGGGCGGGCCTACGCCGTCCTCCGGGAGACCCGCATGCCGGCGGTCGTCTGCCAGCCGGTCCAGGCCGACGACGTCGAGGGCGTCCGCCGCCTCGTGAGCCGGGCCGGGCCGGCCGGCCGGGCCATCGTGCATGGCGTCCAGCGGGGCGTCGAGGAGCCCCTCTAAACCGTCAGACCTTCCACAGGGGCCGCTTGGCCGGCACGCCGACCCGGCGGGGCCAGCGGTCATCGGCCCGGACCTTGGCCAGCGACACGAACGTTGCTCCGGCCGCGGCGTTCCGGATGGCCGGGGCGAACCCGAGGGCCTCGAGCCCCTCCGCCGGCCAACGAGGGGACGGCAGATCCGGGCCGTCCTCGTCCGGGGGCTCGCTCACGACGAGGTGCCCACCGACGCGGAGGAACCCGGCGGCGCACTCCGCCGTCACCGGGGGCGGACCGAACGAGCGCGCCACGACAGCGTCGAACTCCTCCCGGAGATCGGGGCGGCGGGCCGCCTCCTCAGCCCGGGCCTCGATGACGGTCACCCGGGTGAGGCCGAGCTCCGCCACCGCCTCGCGTAGGAACCGGCTGGCCCGCTGCCGGGCCTCGAGGAGCGTCAGCTCCAGCTCCGGCCGGTGGGCGGCCAGCACGAGGCCGGGGAGGCCGCCGCCACTACCGAGGTCGAGCACCCGGCCGACGTCGGGCAGGCCGACCAGGAGGGCGCGGCCGTGCTCGACGTGCCGCGACAACGGGCCGGGCCCGAGAAAGCCGAGATCCCGCGACCGGAGGAGGACTGCGTCGAGGTCGGTGACGCTCAGGAGGAGCCAGCGAGAGCCTTGATGACCACGCGCCGACGGGGCTCCTCGCCCTCGGAGGTGGTGGCCACGCCCTCGATCTCGTTGACGATGTCGTGGACGATCTTGCGGTCGCCGGGCGACATCGGCTCGAAGACCTGGTCGCGGCCCGACTCGAGGGCCCGCTGGGCGGCCTGGCGGGCGAACTCGGCCAGCGCCTCCTGCCGGCGGGCCCGGTATCCGGCCACGTCGACGTGGATCCGGGCGCCGTGCCCGCCAATCCGGCGTTGGACCGCCGTTCGGACGAGCTCCTGGATCGCATCGACGGTGGCGGCCTTCGGGCCGATCAGCAAGCCGAGGTCACTCCCGTCGATATCGACCGTCACGTCGTCGTCGCCGTCGGCCCGGGCGGCCACGGTGGCCGGCATCCCGAAACGCTCGACGAGACCCCGGGCGAAGGCCTCCGCCATCTCGGCCTGCTCCTCGAGTGACACGTCTGATCCGGACACGGATTCCTCCTCGTCGCCGTTCGGGCTGGTCTCCGGCGTGATCGCCTCGGCGGTGCCGGACGCCCCCGCGGGCTTCCTCTTCCGCCGTCGGTTGCGGGACGCCGATCCCGACGAACTGCGTTCCCCGGCCTCCGCGGCACTGTCGCCGCGTTCGACGGCCGGACGGTCCTCGCGGTCCTCTCGATCCTCGCCGGGCCGGCCGCCGCCCGGCCGGCTGCGGGCCGGTCGGCCACCGCCGGACCGCTCGCCCCCCGAGCGCCCACCGCCCGGGCGGTCGCCACCTGACCGCTCCGACCCGGAGCGCTCTCCAGATGATCGCTCGCCCCCCGAGCGTTCGCCGCCGGACCGGTCGGCCGGCGGCCGGTCGCCACGCGGGCGGGGCGCCCGATCACCGCCCTCGCCGCCGCTCTTACGGTCGCGCTCGCGGCCCCCACTCCGGCGGCGCCGGTCGGGCTTCTCCCGGGACAGCGGCTTGACCCGCGCCCTGATCCGGGCCGGGGACCCTCCCCCGAGGCGGCTCAGGAACCCGCGTTTGGACTCCTCGATGACCTCATATTCGATATCGGCCTCATCCACGCCCAGCTCGTCGAGGGCGGCTTCAACCGCTTCGGCCACGGTCTTTCCGGTTGTGACGATCCATTCCATCGGTCGTGCTGCCTTTGTGGACTAGCGCGGTCGTTTCTTCGGCCGCGGTTTCGAGCCCGACGGTTGGGCCCGGCCCATGCCTCCGTCGCCGCTGGGTCGGCCGCCGGTCGGCGGTGGCTGCTTCGGCGGCGCCGGCTCGGCCGGACCGCCGCCGTTGCCGGCCGCAGGGGCCGGGCCCCTGGCTGCGTCGCGGGCCTGCCCGAGCGCCCGCTTGAACCGCCCCTCGGAGGGCGGCGGCGGCGCCGGTTCGGGCTTGTCGGACTTTCCGTCTGCGGTCTTTCCCGCCGGGCGGGGCGCCGAACCGGCGGCCGGTATGACCCCGCTGCCCGCCGCGCCGCCCATCACGGGGCTGGGCATCGTCCGGAAGATGAGAGCCTGCTGGCCGATCTGCCAGGCGTTGCTGACGAGGAAGTACAGGACCACGCCGCTCGGCAGCCGGTAGGAGATGAAGGCGAAGAGGGCGGGGAAGATCTTGCCCATCATCGCCGCCTGGGGGTTGGCCTGGGCGCCGGTCTGACGGGACTGGGTCTGCTTGAACTGCAGGTAGCCCGTCACCACCACGAGGGCGATGAGCAGGAAGTAGGGCAGGGCCGTGGTGAAGCCGCCCTTGATGTCGGCCGCGCTCTTGGACAGGTTCATCCCGAGGAACGAGAGGCCCTTCGGGTAGCCGTCCTGCTTTCCGCACTGTGTCGCATTGAAGGTTCCGCAGAAGGCGTGGAAGAGCTTGGAATCGTGGGGGATGTGCTTGAGCGGTTCGCGCAGTACCCGGAACAGGGCGAAGAAGATCGGCATCTGGAGAAACAGGGGCAGGCACCCGGCCATCGGGTTGACCTGGTTCTCCTTGTAGAACTTCATGATCTCTTCGTTGAGCTGCTGCCGGTTGTCCTTGTACTTCGCCTGCAGCTTCTTGATCTCCGGCTGGATCAGCTGCATCTTCTGCATCGACCGCGCCTGCTTGGCGGTGAGCGGGAAGAGCACCAGCCGGACGACCACCGTGAGGCCGATGATGGCGAGCCCGTAGTTCGGGATGACCTTGTAGATGAAGGCCAGCACCGTGCCCATCAGGTCGGCGATGCTGTTGAAGATCGAGACGATCACAACTCGACAGCTCTCTCTCAGGCCGTCGGGACGGCCGGATGGGAGGCGGCCCGCCGGGGGCCGGCCTCGGGAACGGGGTCGTAACCGTGACCGCCCCAGGGGTTACACCGGCCGATCCGGCGGAGGGTCAACCACGAGCCCCGCGCCGCACCGTGCGTCTCGAGCGCCTCCAGGCCGTAGGCCGAGCAGGAGGGGATGTAACGGCAGGTCGAGACGCCGGGGCGGATCGTGCCCCGCACGGCCCGATAGCCGCGGACGGCGCCGGCCAGGAGGCGGCTGGCCGGACTCACGACCGGCCGGGGCCGGCGAGGAGCTCGCCCATCGCGGCGTCGATCTCGGTGAACGGCACGGAGGCCGCGGCGGGGGCGGCGCCGAACAGGTAGGCGCCTCCTGGCTGCAGCTCGGCCCGGTGGCCCAGCGCCGCCGCCCTCAGCCGGCGCCGCACGCGGTTGCGGACAACGGCCGGACCGACGCGCTTGCCGACCGCGTAGGCCACACGCGGCGGAATGCTCGGATCACCCGGAAGAAACGTCATCGAAATCGGACCCCGGTGGCGGCGCCGACTGGTGGCCAGCGCGGCGAACGTCGCCCGGTCGCGGATCCGCCAGATCAGGCGCTCAACTTGTGGCGGCCCTTCAGCCGCCGTGCCTTGAGGACCGCTCGGCCCCCCCGCGTCGACATCCGGGCCCGAAACCCGTGTGTGCGCATCCTCTTGCGCTTCTTGGGTTGGTAGGTTCGCTTCACCCATCATCTCCTCAGAAGTTGCACCGGGCGCGAGAGTTCGGCGGGCGTCCCGGGCGGACCGGAGTGTAGCTGTCCCCCTCCGCCGGGGGACAACGAGCTCGTCACATCCCGCTTGAGCCGCCTCCGGCCCGGTGTTACGTTTGCCCTTCCGCCTCCTAGCTGGGGTGGGTGCACTTCCCCGAAGTCCCGACTTGTTCGTTTGTTGCGCGACTTCGTGGATGATCTGCGCCAGTTCTCTGCACTCTCCTCCTCGTTGTCCACACCTGTGGATGCCCCTGTGGAAAAACAACTCGCCCCTGAGGCTGCCGACGATCTATGGCAAGCGGTCAGCCGCCTGCTTCGCGCTCAACTCGGTGATGCGACGTATCGCACCTGGTTGGCCGGGGTTCAGGCGCTCGACCTCCAGAACGGCGTCCTTCGGCTTTCGGTCCCCCACCAGGTGGCCCGGCAGCGGATCGAGACGGCCTATGCCGGCGCGATCAACGACGCGCTCCGGCAGGTCACCGACACCGCCATCGACATCGAACTGCTCGTCGAGACCGCCCCCCGGGAGACGATCGACGAGGCGCCGTTCGAGGTGAGGGCCCCAATCACCACCGCCCCGGCGCCGAGTCCTACGCTCAACCTCCGCGATGAACGGAGCTGCAGCGCCCTGAATCCCCACTACACCTTCGAGGAGTTCGTGATCGGGGCGTCGAACCGCTTCGCCCACGCCGCGGCCATGTCGGTGGCCGAGAAGCCCGCCGCGTCCTACAACCCGCTGTTCATCTACGGCGACTCGGGCCTCGGCAAGACCCACCTCCTCCACGCCGTGGGTCACCACCTGTGCCAGCTGTTCCCGACGAAACGGGTGCGGTACGTCACGACCGAGATCTTCATGAACGAGTTCGTCGAGGCCATCCGGACCAACTCCCGGCCCGACTTCAAACGGCGGTACCGGGAGGTCGACCTCCTCCTCGTCGACGATGTGCAGTTCGTGCAGAACCACGAGCGGCTCCAGGAGGAGTTCTTCCACACGTTCGATTCCCTCCACGGCAGCGGAAGCCAGCTGGTTCTCTCCTCCGACCGGCCCCCGAAGGACATGGCCACCCTGGAGGACCGGCTGCGGACCAGGTTCGAATGGGGTCTGCTGACCGACATCCAGCCTCCGGAGTACGAGACCCGGCTGGCCATCCTCCGCCACAAGGCCCGCACCCAGGGCTTCACCGACACGCCCGACGAGGTGCTGTCGTTCATCGCGACCCACATCACCGACAACGTGCGGGAGCTGGAGGGCGCCCTCATCCGGGTGGCGGCCTATGCCAGCCTCACCCGCATCCCGGCCACGGAGGAACTGGCCAAAGAGGTCCTGGCCGACAATCTCCGCACGAGGTGCTCCCGGGTCATCACCCCCCAGGTCATCCTCGACGAGACGGCCAAGATGTTCAGCTGGACGATCGAGGATCTCTGCGGCCGCAGCCGCCGCCGGCCCCTGGTGACGGCCCGTCAGATCGGCATGTACGTCTTCCGGGAGCTCACCGACTACAGCTACCCCCAGATCGCCCGGGAGTTCGGCGGCCGGGACCACACGACCGTCATGCACGCCGTGGAGAAGATCACCGACCAGATGGCCGAACGCCGCCACATCTACGAGCAGGTCTCGGAGCTCATCAACCGGATCAAGTCGGGGGAGAGCGCGTGAGGCGCGCGGAGCGGGAGGCCGGTCGCGCGGACGGCGCGGTAACTCGCTGTGGAGAACCCTGTGGACAGCTGGGGACAAACCCCCGGCGCCTGAGGGTCACGGGCGCCGATTCGAACGGCCCGCGATTTACCGGTGGACAGCTGGGGACGGGCCGCGCGCGGTGATTTCCCTTCCCACCGGCGGCGATAGGGAGTTGTCCACAATCCACAGGGCTACTACTACTACCCAAGATAGAAATAAGAGAAACCTGGAGAAGGCGAGGGAGGGCCAGTGAAGTTCCGCTGCGAGCGTGATGCCCTGAGCGAGGCCATCGGCAGCGCCGGCCGGGCGGTCGCCTCCCGGTCGGGTGCGCTCCCGATCCTGTCCGGGCTGCTCGTGCGGACGGCGGCGGACGAGATCCACCTCGCAGGGTCGGATCTCGAGCTGACCATCCGCGTCTCGGCGCCGGCCGAGTGCGACGACGAGGGGGCGGCAGTTCTGCCCGCCCGACTCTTCGGCGACATCGTGCGGTCTCTCGAACCCGGCGCCGTGTCGGTCGACGTCGGGGAGGACGAAGCCCGGATCGAGGCCGGCCGCTCGAAGTTCTCCCTGCGGGTGCTGGCGGCCGACGACTTCCCCCGCCTGCCGGAGGTGGCCGGCAGCGGTGTCCGGATGGACGCCACGGCGCTGGCCGAGGCGCTCCGCCAGGTGATTCCGGCCGCCTCCCGGGACGACGCCCGTCCGATCCTGACCGGTGTGCTGCTGGTGGCAGAGGGTTCGGGGCTGCGGCTGGTGGCCACGGACTCCTACCGGCTCGGGGTGCGTGATCTGCCCGGGGAGTCGGTACTGGCCGCGCACCTCTCGGGGGCGGCGGCGGAGGGGAAGCACGTGCTGGTCCCGGCCAAGGCGCTCGGTGAGTTGCAACGACTTCTCGGTTCGGGTTCGAGTCCGGGGTCCACAGCGGCACCCGGCACCGAGAACACCGTCGAGTTGTCGTTCTCCGACCGCGACGCCTGCTTCGACACCGGGCGGGCCCGGGTCAGCACTCGGCTCATCGAGGGTCAGTTCCCGAACTACCAGCAGCTCATCCCCAACGGCTATCCCAACCGTCTCGTGGTGCCGCGGGAGGCGCTGATCGAAGCCACCAAGCGCGTCCGGCTCATCGGCCGGGACCGCGACAACGCCCCGATCCGGCTGGCCATGAGCTCCTCCGGCCTCGAGCTCACGACGATCGTCCACGACGTCGGGGAGGCCAAGGAGGAACTCGACGCCAAGTACGAGGGCACCGAGACGACGATCGCCTTCAACCCGGAGTTCCTGCTCGACGGCCTCGGGGCGATCGCCTCCGAGGAGGTGTCGGTGGAGACGCTCGACACGTCGAAGCCGGCCATCGTCCGCTCGGCCGAAGGGGGCGACTTCCTCTACCTCCTGATGCCCGTCCGCGTCTCGTAGTGCAGCTGGCTCACCTCTGGCTCACCGACTTTCGGGGACACGTCGCATCGGAGGTCGAGGTCGGGCCCGGGATCACCGTCTTCGCCGGCGGCAACGCCCAGGGGAAGACGACAGTGCTCGAAGCGGTGGGGTGGCTGGCCCGGATGACGTCGTTCCGGGCCGCGCCGGACTCGGCGCTGGTCCGGGTGGGCTGCGAGAAGGCCATCGTGCGGGCGGAGATCGCCCCCGCCAACCGCGGTCCCGACGTCCGGCCCGACCTCATCGAGGCCGAGATCGCCGTCGCCGGGCGGAACCGCGTATTACTCAACCGCAAGCCCCTCCCCCGGGCCCGTGACTTGCTCGGCACGCTCCGGGTGACGGTGTTCGCCCCCGACGACCTGCGGCTGGTCAAGGCCGGGCCCGCCGAGCGCCGAGCCGAGCTCGACGACCTGCTGGTGGCTCTGTCGCCCCGCTACGACGCCGTGCAGGCCGACTACGAGCGGGTGCTCAAGCATCGGAACGCATGGCTCCGCACCTGGTCCCGGGCCGACGATCCGGCCACGCTCGACGTGTGGGACGAGCAGCTGGTCCGGGCCGGGGCGGAGCTCGTGCGGGGCCGCCTCAAACTGCTTGAGCGCCTCGCCGCCCCGCTCGGGAAGGCCTATGGCGACGTGGCCGGCGCGGCGGCCGACGTCGCCGGTGGCTATGAGGCGGCCTGGTCCGACGGCACACTGGACGAACACCGCCTCGACGACGTCGCCCCCCTCCTGGCCGGGGCGGTGGGCCGGTCCCGGTCGGCCGACCTGGAGCGGCGCCTCACCCTGGTCGGGCCCCACCGCGACGACTGGCGGCTGTCGATCGACGGGCTCGAGGCCCGCCGGTACGCCTCCCAGGGCGAGCAGCGGTCGCTGTCGCTGGCCGTGCGCCTCGCCGGTCATGTGGTGATCAGCGAACTCGTCGGTGAGCCGCCCGTCCTCCTGCTCGACGACGTGTTCTCCGAGCTCGACGAGACCCGGGCCGCCAACCTGGTCTCGCACCTGCCGATTGCCCAGGCGCTGGTCACCACCGCCGGGGCCCTGCCGCCGGGCCTGCCCGCGGAACGGGTGGTGTGGGTGGCCGGTGGCCGGCTCGAGCCGGGAGTACGGCCCTGACCGCCGGCGAGCGGCCGGGGCGGAGCGGCCGGAACTGGGAGCGCACCGAGCGGCCCGTCCGCCGGCTCGGCGAGGCCCTCTCGGAGGTGGCCGCCGACCTCAACCTCGACAACCCCGACGACGTCGCGGCCGTCATGGCCGCTTGGCCGTCGGCCGTGGGCGAGGCGGTGGCGGCCCACGTGCGGCCCCGGCGGCTCCACGACGGGGAACTGCTGGTCGAGGTCGACGCCCCGGTGTGGGCAACGCAGCTCCGCTACCTGGAGGACGATGTGCTCCGCCAGCTGGGGCGCAAGGTCCGCCCCGGAGTGGTCAGATCGATCCGCCCGGTGGTACGCAGAGCCTGATTGGGACGGGGCCTGCCTGATTGGGACGGGGCCTTACAGGACGGGGGCGAACGATGGGTTACTCGGTGAGCATCGACCGCGACGCCTGCATCAGCTCGGGCAACTGCGTGGCGGACTCCCCCAGCGCCTTCGACTTCGACGACGACGACATCGCGGTCGTGAAGGAGGGGGCGGCGGAGCTGCCCGACGAGCGGCTCCTACGCGTGGCCCGCAACTGCCCGGCCGGCGCCATCATCCTGCGCGACGACGAGGGCAACGAGGTCGACCTGTTCGGTTAGCCGGGCAGGTCGGGCGGGAGGGCGGCCTGCCATTCGAACTGCACCGATGCCCGCTTCGTGACGAATGGGCCCAGCAGTTCGGCGACGAGCCGCTTGTGGTCGGGGTGGTCGCGATAGGCCAGGTAGCCGTCGGCGTCGTCGAAGTCGGCAGTGACGACGAAGTCGAAG
>JAUZEY010000358.1 GCA_030838785.1 Actinomycetota bacterium
GTGCGGTCGGTGCGGACCGAGGCCCGGGCCATCGCCTCGCAGCTGCGGGTCGTGTCGATCCACGAGGGGGAGGGGGCCGCCTCGCTGGCCAACGGCAGCGACGCCGGCGCCGACCTGGCCCTCACCCGCACGGAGACGAACCTCCGGCAGCTCTTCCGGCGGGCCCCCTGGGTGAGCTCCAAGACGGCCGCCGACCTCACCGCCGCCACCGCCGCCCTCCGGGCCGCCGCCCCCGGCCAGGCCCACAGCGACGCCTTCGGGAAGCAGGTCGACGGACTGGCCGATCGCATCGAGGCGACCTTCGGAGGCTGAACGCCACCGGCCCCAGACGGGGGATGCACCAACAACATCCATAACATTTGTCACAATGGTGCACTGTCGTGGCGAATGGTCGGCCTCAAGGAGGCGAAGGATGTTGGATGAGCAGCAGCGCACAACGCGGCGCAAGGTGTCCCGGGCCCGGGTCCTCACCGTCGGAGCACTCTCGGCCCTGACGGCCGCCGGTACGGGCCTCGGCCTGGCGGCCCGGGCCGACCCCGGCGATCCGCCGGGAACGATCCGGACGATCGCCGGCGTCACCACGAACTACCGCCAGGGCGGGTTCTCCGGTGACGGCGGGAAGGCCACGGACGCCCAGCTCTACAACCCCCGGGCCGTCGCCTTCTCCAAGACCGGTGATGTGTACATCGGCGACGCCCTCAACCACCGGATCCGCAAGATCGACAAGAGCGGGGTCATCACCACCATCGCCGGCAAGCCCACGGCCAGCAACGCCAACGGCAGCCCGAGCGGCTCCTTCGGCGGCGACGGCGCGCCGGCGACGGATGCCCAGCTCAACCAGCCCCACGGCGTGGCGGTCGACTCCAAGGGCAACGTCTACATCGCCGACAGCCTCAACAACCGGATCCGCCGGATCGGCACCGACGGCGTCATCAACACGATCGCCGGCAGCGACGAGAAGCACGGGCGGCCCGACGGCCCGGCCGACAAGGCGATCCTCAAGTTCCCCAAGTCGATGTACATGTCGCCCGACGACGTGCTCTACATCTGCAACAGCGGCGGGAACACCATCGTCAAGATGGACCTCAAGGCCAACCCGCTCACCATCACCCGGGTGGCGGGCAACCTCTACAACAAGCGCTACGGCGGTGACGGCAAGTTCGCCACCGACGCCCAGCTCAACACGCCCGAGGGCGTGTGGGCCACGCCCGACGGCACCGTCTACATCTCCGACAGCGAGAACAACCTGGTCAGGAAGGTGACTCCCGACGGCAAGATCGCCACCGTCGCCGGCGACGTCGCCGCGGCGGAGAAGGCGGCCGAGTCCAACCAGTACCCGATCCCGGCCGACTCCACCGGCGACGGCGGCCCGGCCACGGGCGCCCACCTGAACGGCCCCCGCGGCATCACCGTCGACGGCGCCGGCAACCTCTACGTGGCCGAGGAGGGCGGGGCCCGCATCCGGCGGATCGACCCGTCCGGCGTCATCACCACCATCGCCGGCAACGGCCAGGCCAACCCCGACGGGCACAACCCCAGGGTCGCGGGTGACCCGGGGCCGGCCCCGGCCATGGAGGCGCAGTTCAACACGATCCACGACCTGAACCTGGACAAGGACGGGAACCTCTGGATCGCCGACAGCAAGAACAACCGGGTGCGCATGGTGACCGATCCGGCCCACGCTCCGGCCGGCACGCCGGCGGGCGGCTCCGGGCCGCCCGCGGCGCCGGCCACGACGTCCACGACGGCGGCGGCGTCCTCGACGCCGACGACGGCGGCCAAGGCCGAGCCCACGACGACCACAACCGCGGCGGCGGCCAAGCAGTCCTCCACGCCGACGACGGCGGCCAAGGCCGAGCCCACGACGACCACGACCGCGGCGGCGTCCACCAGCCCCACGACCGCGGCCAAGGCCGAGCCCACGACGACCACGACCGCGGCGGCGTCCACTAGCCCCACGACCGCGGCCAAGGCCGAGCCGACGACGACCACGACCGCGGCGGCGGCCAAGCAGTCCTCCACGCCGACGACGGCGGCCAAGGCCGAGCCGACGACGACGACCACGGCGGCCGGAGCGAACGCTCCGGCCTCGGGGCCGCCGAAGAAGAGCTGACGGCCGACGTCCCCGTCCGCTGACCGCTGACCGCTGACCTGAGACCGATGCCGACGTCCCGCCCCGCCCGCCCCGGGTCGCTCCTCCGACACCGTGGCGGGCGGCGGCTTTCCGTCCTGGTGGCGCTGGCCGGGCTCGGTTGCTGGGCCCTGCCGGCGCCGGCGGGGTTGGCCGCCGGCCAGGGACCGCGATCGTTCGCCTCCGAGCCGAACGCGACGTGGGGCACGAGCCCCTCGGATGACCCCACCCAGACCGACCACGACCGGGCCGGCAAGGTGCTGGCCATCGCCGAAGCCGGCGATCGCGTGTTCCTGGCCGGTGAGTTCACCGGAGTGATGCCTCCCGGGGCCAGCACCAACAAGGCCCGCCAGGACCCGACCCCGATCGTCCCGCGCCGCTACCTGGCCGCGCTGGACGTGAACACCGGCGCCCTTCTCGACTGGGACGCCCACCCGGACGGGCCGGTGCTGTCGCTGGCCGTGTCACCCGATGGGCGGCGCCTCTACCTGGGCGGCACGTTCAAGTCGGTGGGCGGTGCCCCGACGGCCCGCCTGGCGGCGGTCGACATCGACACGGCCGTGGCCGACCCGGCCTTCACCCCTCCGGCGCCGAACGCCTACGTCAGGGCTCTGGCGCTGTCCGGCAGCACTCTGTTCATCGGCGGGGCGTTCACAGTGCTCGGCACCGAGACCCGGGACCAGTTGGCGGCGGTGGACGCGACCACCGGCGCGCTGCGGGCCGACTGGGTTCCGCCCCCGAACAACGGTGGGCACTTCACCGGGCACACCGGCGACCCCACCAATGACGCCGGCCAAGGCCACGTCGCCGACCTGAAGGTCACCCAGGACGGCCACCTCGTCGTCGCCGGGAGCTTCCTCAAGTTCGGCGGCCGGAGCGGGCTCGTCGTCCTCGACGCCAAGACGGCCAAGCCGACGGCGTGGCAGCCCGTCCTGGACACCCCCCGCCCGGTCTACGGCCTCGACATCTGGCCCGCCGACGGGCGGACCATCTTCGTCGCCGCCGGCGGCTCCGGCGGTACCGTCGAGGCCTTCCGCCCCGGCGGTGACACCAAGCCCCTGTGGGTCCACAAGGTCGACGGCGACGGCACGGACGTCGCCTCCACCGATTCCCGGGTCTACCTCGTCGGGCACTACGACTACGTCCTGGGCAAGAACACCATCTGCGGCTCCACCAGCTGCACCGGCGGTCAGCAGGGCGACGTCCCCAACCACCACATCTCGGCCTTCGACGCCGTTTCCGGCGCCCACGATCTCAGCTTCACGGCCCAGTTCAACACCCCGGAGGGACCCGAGGTCGCCCACGTCGGCGCCGGCCACCTCTACGTCGGCGGCAACTTCACCAAGGTGAACGACCTCGCTCACCCCGGCTTCGTGCAGTTCCCCGCCGCCGCCAGCTGAGGCGGCAGCTCCTCCCCCTCGGCCACCTCCCGGCCGCCGTCCAGCAGGGCGGGCAGGAGGTGGGTGTGGCACCCCTCCGGTGAGGCGCCCCACTGGGCCGGGATGGGGTTGTAGACCTCGATCCGGCCCAGTGGCCCGGTGACGACCCGCGGCGGCGAGGCGGCGACGACGAGGTGGCCGACCTCGTCGAGCGCCTCCCGCCAGGTGCGCCCCTCCACCGCCCGCAGCCGGGCGACGAGGGCGGGGTCGGAGGTCCGGACGCAGAACGCCGCCGCCGAGTGGCCGACGGCGAGATCGACGAGGACGGCCGGCGCGTCTTCGGGCCGGAGCGCTCCCGGATCGGCCGGCGCCACGGTGACCCCGAGGCTCGGGGCCGGGAGCGACGCCCGGGGCACGGCCAGGGTCAGCGTCCCGAATCCGTGTCCGTCGGGGGAGGCAGGTAAGGCTCCCCAGTCGCCGTAGGCCACGGTCTGGTCGGTGATCGTGAGCCGGATCCCGCCGCCGGCCGTGAGCGCTTCGACGGTCCGCCCCCGGCGGCGGATGTCGACGCGCTCGCCGGCGACGACGACGAACTCCGCCAGTGCGCCCTGCACGCCCATGCTCCAGCCGCCGACACCATCGACCAACGAACCCTCGATGAGGTCGGCAATGCCGTCCGGGTCCAGGTCGAGCGATTGCACCGGCCGATCCTGGCACGGCCGGGCGCCGGGCTGACACCGGCGTACGCGCGATGAGAGCGCCGCTTCCGCGACGCTCTCATCCGGAGTGGAGGTGGTCAGGTCGCCGAAGCGATCCGGTTGCGGTTGCCGGCGGAGGGGGCGGCGGTCTGGGGTCCGTACTGGTAGTTGGTGATGAGGCTCACGGCCAGCACGGCGATGCCGGCACCGATGTAGAGGGCGGTGAGGCCGCCATCGGACTGGCGGAAGTGGAGCGTGAACGGCGCGGCGAGCAGCAGGGCGGCGGCCAGGTAGTCTCCGGCCGAGTGAACCTGGAAGGGCAGGACCTTGACCACACCGAGCGGGTAGCGGGTCATCATGCTCACGACGAGCACGGTGGCCCCGACGACGACACCGGTCCCGACGGCACCGGAGGTTCCGCCGACCATGAGGGCGGCGAGGATGAGGACGGCGCCAACGGCGTAGTCGGCGACGGCGTGGAGCCAGGCGGGAAG
>JAUZEY010000361.1 GCA_030838785.1 Actinomycetota bacterium
GAGCCGAGGAACGGTCGATCGCTGAAGTTGAAGATACCGCCGTCGGACGCAACCATCATGTAGCCGTTGCCGAAACGGACCATCCCGACGATCGGCTTGTTCAGGGGATGGCCCGCCATCGACCCCAGGAACGGGGCGTCGCCGAAGGCGAAGATGCCACCGTCGGACGCCACCAGCCAGTAGCCCCGCCCACTGTTGGTGGGTACGAGCGACTGCACCGGCTTGTTCAGCGGCTTGCCGCCCATCGAGCCGAAGAAGGCGGCGTCACCGAAGGAGAAGATCCCGCCGTCGGAGGCCACGAACCAGTAGCCCTTGCCGGTCGGCGTCGCCGTCATCCCGACGATCGGCTGGGCCAGCCTGATGCTCCCGGTCGAGCCGAAGAAGGCGGCGTCGCCGTAGGAGAAGATCCCGCCGTCCGAGGCCACCAACCAGTAGCCGCCGTTGCTCGGCGTGGCGGCCATGCCGGTGATGGGCTGGTTGAGCTTGATGGCTCCGGTGGCGCCGTAGAACGTGGCGTCGCCGAAGGAGAAGATCCCGCCGTCGGAGGCGACGAGCCAGTAGCCGGCGCCGGAGGGCGTGGCGGCCATGCCGGTGATGGGCTGGTTGAGCTTGATGGCGCCGGTGGAGCCGTAGAACTTGGCGTCGCCGAAGGCGAAGATGCCGCCGTCCGACGCCACCAGCCAGCAGCCCGCCGGTGACGCCGCGGCGGCGGTGCCGGCCGCCGCGGCGTGCCCGTCGGTGGCCTGGGCCGGACCCGTCACCGACCCGGCGAAGCTGACGACACCGGCCAGGAGGGCCCCGGCAACGAACGCGAAGCGGATTCGTCTGGACATCGACCCTCCTGGCCGGGGGTGCTATGAGTCGAGGGTGGCGGCGAAGACGATCGGCTTGCTCGGCGGGTTGTCACCGAGCGAGCCGACGAACGGCCGGTCGGAGAAGGAGAAGATGCCGCCGTCGGCCGCCACCATCAGGTAGCCGGCCCCGTAGCGGACCATCCCCACCACCGGCTTGTTGAGCTTCTTGTCGCCCATCGAACCCCGGAAGGGCGCGTTGCCGAAGGCGAAGATGCCGCCGTCGGAGGCGACCAGCCAGTAGCCCAGCCCGTCCCGCGTCGGGACCAGCGACTGGACCGGCTGGTTGAGCTTCACGGCGCCCATCGAACCCCGGAAGGTGGCGTCGCCGAAGGCGAACACGCCGCCGTCGGAGGCAACCATGAAGTAGCCCTTGCCGGAGGGGGTGGCGATGGAGCTCTGGACGGGCCCGTTGAGGTTCACCTTCGAGAGGTCGCCGAACGACGCGGCGTCACCGAAGGGGAAGACCCGGCCCTTCGTCGTGAAGATCCAGTAGCCCTTGCCCGACGGGGTGACCGACAGGCTGGTGGCCCTCTCGTGGGGCCCGAGGTCGGCGGCGTTGACCCCGCCGAGGGCAGGGGCGTCGCCGTAGGCGTAGACGGCGCCTGTTTCGTTGAGCACCCAGTAGCCGGCCGCGGACGGCGTGGGCTCGAGGCGGGTGGCCTTCGTGCCGGCCGGCATCGCGCCGTTCGGGTCACCGAGCGACTTGGCGTCGCCGAAGGGGAAGATCTTGCCCTCGGTGCCGAGCATCCAGTAGCCCGACTTGTTGGGGGCGCCGTTGGCGGTGGCGCCGGGCGGCGGCGAACCGGCCGGCGGCGTGGCGGCCGGCGGGGGCGTCGCCCCGGGGTCGACGGCGGCGGCATGGGCCGGGTCGAAGACCACCCGGACCAGGTTGTTCTTGCTATCGGCGATCCACAGGTTCCCGGCGGAGTCGACGGCCAGGTCGTGCATGGTGTTGAACTCGGCCTGCGACGCGGGCACCGGCCCGGGGTCGCCTGCCACCCGGCCCCGGCCGCTGGACTTGCCGTCGCCGGCGATGGTGGTGATCGTGCCGGACGGGTCGATCCGGCGGACCCGGGCCCCGGTCGTGTCGGTGGCGGGGTCGCCCGACTGCTGGGCGACGAAGACGTTGCCGAGGCCGTCGACGGCGATACCTCGGGGGCCGTCGAGGTGGGCGGCGGTGGCCGGGCCGCCGTCGCCGGCCGAGTCGCTGGGCGGGAGGGGCTGCTTGGCGTTGGCGGCGTTGGTGGCGGCGGTGACGTCACCGGCGATGGTCGAGATCGTGCCGCTGGCGTCGACCTTGCGGACGAGGTTGTTGCCGCTGTCGGAGATGAAGATGTTGCCGGCGGAGTCGACCCCCACGCCCTCGGGCGTGTTGAGCTGGGCGTCGGTCGCCCGGCCCCCGTCGCCGCCGAAGCGCTTCGACTGGGAGTTGCCGGCCACGGTGGTGATCGTCACCGGGCTGGCCGCCAGGTCGAGGCGCCGGATCATGTTGTTGCCGGAGTCGGCGACGTAGAGCTTGTCGCCGGGCGCCATGAACATCGACTTCGGGAACTTGAGCCCGGAGCCGGCCGCGTCGCAGGTCACCGCCTTGCTGACGCAGGGCGGAGCCTTGGGGTCGCCCGTCCCGGCGATGGTCGTGATCGTGCCGCCGGTGTCGACCTTGCGGATTCGCTGGTCGTTGCTGTCTGCGATGTAGACGTTGCCCTTGGAGTCGATCGCGACACCGTGGGGCTGGTTGAACACCGCGGCCGTGGCCGGGCCGCCGTCGCCGTTGGCGCCGGTCGGTGTGGCGCCGTTCTGCAACGTGCCGCCGGAGTCGGACGGGCCGCTCCCGGCGAAGGTCGAGATGACGCCGCCGGCGTCGATCTTGCGGATCCGTTCGTTGAGGGCGTCGGCGACGTACACCTCGCCGTTCGGCGCGAAGCCGATGGCCCGGGGGTTGTAGAGCTGGGCGGCGGTGGCCGGCCCGCCGTCGCCGGAGTAGCCGTACTGCTGGAAGTTCTGCATGTTGCCGGCCACCGTGGCGATGTTGCCGGCCGGCCCGGTCGGGGTGGCCGCCCGGGCCGCGGTGAGGACTCCCACCCCGGTGCCGGCGGCCATGAGGCCGGCGACCACGGTGGCGAGGCCCCGGCGAGCCGGTACGGCCCGCCGCCGGGTGTCTGACTGTCGGAACATTGGGGCTCCTCCTGGGGGTGTGAGGAAGACGTCGCCTCGCCCAGCCGTCAGGGCGGCCGGGAGCTGTCGACCGGGGACTACTCCGCGGAGGCGCTTGATCCCTTTCGCGTTGATGGTTTCTTGAAGGCCGATTGAGCCGCCGATGGGAGTTTTCTGCCAGTTCCTGGCAGAAAAACCCGGCAAAGCTGCCATAGGCCGGGCAGAGGTACGGTTTCCCGTCCCCGAGATCTGGAGGTGGCTGCAGCATGAGAACGAAGACGGCGGCGTGGATCGTGATCGGGGCCCTCGGTCTGCTTCCGGCCGGTTGTGGCGGCAAGAGCCGGGCCGGCGCGGCCACGGCCGGTGACGTGCGGCTGAGCGGCGCCATCGCCGAGCCCCGCACCTGGAGCGTCGCCGGGCTGGCCACCCTGCCGCAGCAGACCCAGGAGGTCAGCTTCCTCGGCGAAGGCATGCAGAAGAGCATCAAGGGGACGGGCGTGCCCCTCCTGGATCTCCTCCAGAAGGCCAGGCCGAAGTTCGACCCCAAGAAGAAGCGCGACGCCCTGCGCTTCGCCGTCCTCGTCCATGCCACCGACGGCTATGCGACGGCGATCTCGTGGGGCGAGATCGACCCCGACTTCGCCGACAAGCCGATCCTCGTGACCGTGGAGGAGAACGGCAAGCGCCTCGAACGCCCCGGCCTGATCGTGCCCGGCGACAAGCACGGCGGCCGCCACGTCTACGACATGGACAAGATCACCGTGGAGGCGCTGGGCAGCTGAGTCAGCCCCGCAGCGCCGACCAGGCCGCGAGCAGAGCCAGGAGAGTGAGCAGCGCGGCGCTGATCCGGTGCATCGTCGCCACCGGCATGACCCGCAGGACGCCCTGGCCGCCGATGACGCCGATGCCGGCCACGGCCCACAGAGCGAGCGCCGAACCCACGCCGACGCTCAGGGCGGCGTGGTAGTGGGCGGCCAGGTTGGCCACCAGGATCTGGGTCAGGTCACCCCACTCGGCGACGAAGATGACGGCGAAGGCGGTCGTGGCGACGCGCCGGTGGCTCGGGGCCTCCCGCGCGATGATCTCCGTCGCGTCGCCGGTGTCGGACTGCCGGACCATGTAGACCGCGCCGAGGGCGAACAGCGCCGCCACCAGCGCCTCGACCGCCCGGTGGGGCAGGAGGCGGACCAGCCCCACCCCGACGGTGGCCGCGATCATCACATGCACCGCGAAGGCTGCCGCGGCCCCCAGCCACACGGCCCGGGGATGCCCCCGCGACGCCATCAGGACGGTGGCGAACATGGTCTTGTCGGGAAGCTCCGCGATGAAGATCACCGGGAAGACGGCGACAACGACGGAGGGATGCATGCTGTCCTGAAAAGTCTCGGGGGCCGGTCGGCGGGACCGGGCGAGACGAGGGGTCAGCCGGTCCTGTCCGCTGCGATGTTACGGAGCCAGCGTGCCACCCAGATCGGATCGGTGTCGTGGCCCTCCTCGTCCCGGAGGTGGGCGATGTGCTCGGCCAGCGTCCATTCAGGATGAAGGGCCTGGGCCTGGCACACGATCTGCCAGCCGGTCAGCTGCGAGCGGTCGTGCATGGCGGGGGGCTCCTGGGGTCGTCGAGGCTCGGAGAGGGCGCCGCGATCGGCGGATACCGGCCTGGAACACCCATCGGCATCGGGGCCCGGTTCCTGAAGCCGCTCGGTCACGGGCCGCCCGTCGCCACGACCGTCTCCGTCCGGAGACGGTCGAGTAGCTCCGCGACGTCGACGACGGCGATGCCGACCGTCGCATCGGCGATGCCGTAGGGGATCACGAGCCATTGTCCGTGGAGGAGGGGGCCGCAGGAGTAGACGACGTTGGGGACGTACCCGTCCCGCTCGCTGTCGTCCGGGCTCATGAGGGGGGCCGACAGCTGGGCCAGCATCTTGGTCGGGTCGTCGAGGTCGAGCAGGATGGCGCCAATGGAGTAGACGCGCATGGGCCCGACGCCGTGGGTGAGGACGAGCCACCCCTCGGGGGTCTCGACCGGTGAGCCGCAGTTGCCGAGCTGGAGGAGTTCCCACGGCCGCTCGGGGGACTGGAGCGTGGTGGCGGCCTCCCAGGACCGGCAGTTGTCGGAGGTCACCACGGCGTTGCTTTCGCGGTCCCAGCGGGACAGGGCGACATACCGGCCGCCGACCCGGCGGGGAAAGAGGGCGAGACCCTTGTTCTTGGCCGCCGTCCCGGTGAGCTGCGTGACCCGGAAGCGCCGGAAGTCGGTCGTCTCCAGCAGCTGGGGCTCGACGTGGACGCCGTCGAAGGCCGTGTACGTGGCGTAGTAGGTGACGGTCCCGTCGTCGTCCACGAAGCGGACGAACCGGGCGTCTTCCATACCATGGCTTTCCGTCGGGCCGGTCGGGAGGAGCACCCGCTCGGCGACGGTGGAATCGTCCGGGAACTCCGTGTCGTAGTTCGAGAGGGCGATCTCCCGGAACTGGTCGATCGTCGTCCGGACGCCGCGGTGGGTCACGCCCTGGGCCTTGAGGCCGGCCAGGGCCCGGTCGAGCTCGCCCGGGGTGAACCGGGCGGGGAGGGAATCGAGCACGAACGCCGCGCTCTCGCCCTGGTCGCCGGACTCGGCCAGCTTCCCCCGGAAGAGCTCCCGGTCGTAGACGGTCTCGGCGGGTCGTCCCGAGACGAGGAAGGGGCCGGGATCGTCGAGGCTCACGGTCCCGTCGGCACCGATGACACCGGTGCGGAACTCGATGCAGGAGATGTGTCCCTCGCCGACGCCCCGCAGGCTCATGACGAACCGGGCCGCGCCGGGCGCCGTGCCCCGCTGGTCGGGATGGAGGACGATCGAGGGGTTGCATACCGCGGCCGCCTCGACCGAGTACTCGGCGGTGAAGAAGGCGCCCAGGAGCAGCCGGCGTTCCGACGACGGCGGGGCGCCCGCGCCCAGCCGGTGGGCGACGATTCTGAAATGGTCCTCCAGCGTGGCGCGGAACTGGCGGTGGCGGCTCCCGAACCCGGTGAGGACGGCGTTGAGGGCAGCCGCCACGTCGTCGTCCGACAGGGCCAGGATCCGGTCGACGACACCCGCAGCCCGGGATTCGCCGTTGCCCATCAGCTCCTGGCCGGGAAGGAACAGCCGGGTGACGACGCGCCGGGGGTCGGGCCGCAGCCGCAGCGGGGTCCTCGTCACCCGGCCCGGCCCGACGGCCCCGATCACGGCTGCGTTCCGGCGAGGCGGATGCCCTGCTGCAGCGTGGAGATCAGGGCGATGGTCGACTCCGCCCCCTGGTTGTCGTTGCGCCCGTCCCGCTCCAGGCCGTCGTAGCCGCCCCCCGTCTGGCGGTCGTACATGGGGACGTGCGTGTCGTTCTCGCCCAGGAACCAGGCCACCGCCCGGTTCACCCCGGCCACGAACCGGTCGTCGCCGGTCAGCAGGTAGCCCCGGGCGCAGGCGTCGGCCAGGGCGGCGGCCTCGATCGGCTGCTGGTCGAACCCCGGCCGCGGTTCGCCGGGGCCCCAGCCGCCCACCGGGGTCAGCGAAAGCCGGTCCCCGGTCGTCTCCAGGTCGAGGAGCCAGCCGAGGAGGCGGAGCCCCTGGTCGACGAGGCCGTCGTCGTCGAGAGCCCCGCCGGCGGCGAGGAGCGCCTCGGCCCAGCGGGCGTTGGCGTAGCCGAGGCGGGGCTCCGGCCACGGCCAGGCCTCGTCGGAGGAGATCCCCGAGAGGGCGGCGCCGGCCGTCTTCAGCAGATCCAACGCCGGCCCGTGGTCGGACCGCACGGTGAGGACCTCGGCCGCGCCCAGGGCGGCGAAGGCCATGGCGCGGGGAAACGGGGACCGGCAGGCAGCGCCGGCTTCGAAGTGGACGAGGGCGTCGGCGCGCAAGCGGGCCGACCGGCCCCGGGCGGCGGCCGTCCCTGACCCCCAGAGGGAGCGGCCCCACCAGTCACCCAGACCGGGCTGGTCCTCCCAGCGCCGGTCGTAGCCGAGCCGGTTGTGGCTGGCCCCGTCACCGGCCTGGGCGTGGACGAGGAAGGCGAGACACCGTTCCCCCAGGGTGGCCAGCGCCGCCGGGGGTGACGGTTGGCGGCAGATCACGACCAGCGCCCGGGCGACGTCGTCGGTGCAGTAGCCGGACCGGCGGCGGGGCACTGCGCCCCGGGCATGCTCGAGAACGCCCGTGTCGTCGCTGAGACGCAGCAGATGATCGAACGGGGGTTCCGGGACCGTCATGCCACGGCGGCGTCTGTTCCCTGCATCAGATCCTCGGCCAGAGCCCGGTACCGCGCCGCCACTGCCGGCCAGAGGAGCTGCGGGGCCACGGCCGCCGCCTTGGCGCTCAGGCGGTCGGCAAGGCCCGGCTCGGTCAGGACGCGCCGCAGCGCCGTCCCCATCGCCGCCGAGTCGCCATGGGGGACGATCAGGCCGGTGCCCCCGCCGAGAAGTTCGACGGCGTGCGGGAACCCGGTGGCGATCACCGGCTTCGCCGACGCCAGTGCTTCGACCAGCACACCGGACGTGACCTGTTCCCGGGAGTCGTAGGGGAGGATGACGACGTCGGCCTCGGCGACGATCCGGCCCAGTGCCGCGACCGAGAGGTAGCGGTCGTCGAACTCGAGCAGGTGGCCGACGCGGTTGCGCTTGGCCCGCTCCATGAGCTCGCGGCGGTAGGCCTGGCCCTCCCGTTCGACGACCCGCGGGTGGGTCTCGCCGACGACGAGGTAGCGGGGCTCGGGGTCGAGATCGGTCAGCCCCGCAAGGGCGTCGACCACCCACTCGATGCCCTTGCCCGGGCCGAGCAGGCCCCAGGTCAGGATGGTCGGGCGGCGCGGCAGCGACGCCGGGCGGCCGGGATGAGCCGGGCGGGCTCCGTCGGGGCGGCGGTTGTCGGGAGCTCCGTGGGGGATCAGCGCGACGCGGGCCGGGTCGACGACGTAGCCCTGGAGCAGACGACGGCGGGCGGTCGGCGTCATCGTGACCACGGCGTCGGCGGCGGCCAGCACCCGCTCCAGTACGTCGCGCTGGTGCAGCGTCGGGTCGACCAGGACGGTGTGGAGGACGACGATGACAGGCACCGTGAGCCGCTCGAGCACGGACAGGACCTGGTCGCCGTCGGGCCCGCCGTAGATGCCGTACTCGTGCTGGACGACGACGGCGTCGAAGCCGTTGAGGATGGCGGCTGCCTCGGCCTCGCCGCCCGGCGAGCTGGTGAGGAGGTGGTGGACAACCTCCGGTCCGGCGCTGCGCTGCGGGCGGTCGACGACTCGAATCACTCCGACCCTGGTGGCGGGCGACGCGGCCCGCAGCTCTCCGGCGAGCGCGGCCGTGAAGGTGGCCAGACCGCATTCGGTCGGCGGGTAGGTCGAGAGGAATCCGTAGTTCCGGGGCATCTGCGCGGCAGCCTCCTGGTTGGGAAGGGCCGCGGGAACGCCCGCGACTACGACGACCATAGCGGCAAATTACTGGTACGGTGAAGTTGGAAAACCTAGGGAGGGGCAATGCCAGACAAGTCACCTCGAAAGCCGAGTGCCAAGAAGGTTCCCGACAAGTCACT
>JAUZEY010000403.1 GCA_030838785.1 Actinomycetota bacterium
GCGGTCGAAGCGGGGGAGCGGCTCGGGTTCCTCCCCGGCGACGTCAGCGCCAAGGTCGACCCTTACCTCCGACCCTTGTACGACGCCCTTTACGACATGCTCGAGCCGGAAGCGGTGGTCCGGCTCATGGAGCGCGGCGCGATCGAGGTGGCACCGCTGGCGTACATGCGGGGCCGCGCCCAACCCGTCTTCACAAAGGTCCTCACGCCGGGAGGGTTCCGGCCCATCGGCGATTTGGCCGCGGGCGACCTCGTCGTGGGGTCGAACGGCGAACCCACGGTCGTGCTTGGCGTGTACCCGCAGGGCGAGAAGGAGATCTTTCGGGTCAGCTCCCAGGACGGCGCCTCCACGCTCGCCTCCGCTGATCACCTCTGGGCGGTGACGACCCGCGATGATCGTCGCCGCGCCAAGCCGTATCGCGTGCGCACGACGGCATCCATGGTCGGGAACCTGCGGGCCGCGCACTACCGCCGGTACGAGCTGCCGTTGCTCAGCGGGCCGGTGTGCTTCCCCGACCGCGAGGTGCCGATGGACCCGTATGCCCTGGGTCTGCTCCTCGGCGACGGTTGCCTTACCGGCTCGACGACGCCGAGTTTCGCGACCGCCGACCCGGAGTTGGCCGCGGCGCTGGAGGTACGCCTGCCGGGCGTCAAGGTCCGCCATCGGAGCGGCCCCAACTACGTCCTGAACCGGATCACCACGCCTGGTGAGGTCATCACCATCGCCAACCCTGTCACCGCCGTCGCCCGCGACCTGGGGTTGTGCGGCGCGAGGTCGGAGACGAAGTTCGTTCCAGAGGCTTACCTCTACAACAGCGCCGAGGTCCGGCTGGCGATTCTCCAGGGGCTGCTCGACGCCGACGGCGGGCCGGTCACGCAGGCCAATCGCACGTGCCGGATCCACTACTGCACCACGTCCCCCCGGCTGCGGGACGACGTCTCCTTCCTGGTGCGGTCCCTCGGGGGCGTCGCCTACTGGCGCACCCGTTCGGCCGCGGGACGGTCGCCCGGCCGTGCGAACGGCCGACCGGTCCACCACCGCAACGACGCGCACGTCATGGACATTCGCCTGCCGGCGGGCGTCGAACCCTTCCGGCTGAAGAGGAAGGTCGAGAAGTATCGCAGCTCGGGCGGCGGCCGTCCGATGCGCTTCGTTGACGCCATCGAGCCGGCGGGGACCGCCGACGCAGTCTGCATCCAGGTTGCCGCCGCTGACTCGTTGTATGTGACGGAGGACTTTCTCCTCACGCACAACACGCTCAACGATTCGTTCATCATCCTCGACGAGGCCCAGAACACCACCGGCGAGCAGATGAAGATGTTCCTCACCCGGCTGGGCTTCGGTTCCAAGGCGGTGGTCACCGGCGACGTGACCCAGATCGACCTGCCCGAGGGTCGGTCCCGCTCGGGCCTGCTCCTGGTCCGCAACATCCTGGAGGACATCCCCGGCCTGCAGTTCGTGGAGCTGTCGGGCCGCGACGTCGTCCGCCACCGGATCGTGGCCGACATCGTCGATGCCTACTCCCGCCACGAAGAGAACCGCGCCCAAGCGTCCGGGGCGTCCCCGGGGAGACGGTGATCGATCCGGTGGAGGTCTTCGTCGCCGACGAGCAGGCGGAAGTCCCGGTCGACGCTCTGCGCTGGGTCCGCCTGGCCCGGATGGTGCTGGAGGAGCAGGGCGTCCGGGGCGACGCCGAGCTGTCGATGCTGTTCGTCGACGAGAAGTCGATGGGGGACCTCAACGAGCGGTTCCTGGGGCGGGACGGGCCCACCGACGTCCTGGCCTTCCCCATGGACGACGAGCTGATCGAGAGCGGCCGCCAGCCCGACCAGGGCGGGCGGGGGCCCGGCTCGCCGGCCGAGCCGTCCGACGCCCCCATCCTCGTCGGGGACGTCGTGATCTGCCCCAAGGTGGCGTCGCGCCAGGCGCTGGACCACAACGTTCCGCTCGACGACGAGCTCAGCCTTCTGGTCGTGCACGGCGTCCTCCATCTCCTCGGTTTCGACCACGAGGACGACGACGAGGCGGCCGTGATGGAACGGAGAGAACGGGAGCTCATGGCCCGCTTCCGGGAGCTCGAGCGAGGCCAGTGAGGTGTCGCAGACCGATTGGCTGACGGTGGCGGGGATCGGGGTCCTCCTCGTCACGTCGGCCTTCTTCGCCATGGCCGAGACGGCCTTCGTGCGTATGAACCGCATCCGGGCCATGTCGCTGGAGGAGGAGGGCCGCAAGGGGGCCAAGCGGCTGGCCCTGCTCCTCCAGGAGCCGGAGAACACGCTCAACCTGGTCCTGCTCTTCCTGCTCATCGGTCAGTTGGTGGCCGGCACGCTGGTCGGCGTTCTGTTCGAGGGGACATTCGGCGGCTACGGCGTCCTCATCGGGACGGTCGGCGAGGTCATCATCTTCTTCGTCCTGGCCGAGGTGGCCCCCAAGACCTACGCCGTGCAGCACACGGAATCGGCCGCCCTGCGCCTCTCCGGCCCGCTGTGGGCCATCACCAGCTTCCCGCCGCTCAAGGCGCTGTCCCGCTTCCTGATCTGGGTCGCCAACGTCATCCTTCCCGGGAAGGGCCTGAAGAAGGGCCCCTACACGACGGAGGAGGACATCCGGACGATGGCCGACGTCGCCGCCGACGAACAGGTCATCGAGCGGGAGGAACGCCGGCTCATCCACTCGATCTTCGAGTTCGGCGACACGGTCGTGCGGGAGGTGATGGTGCCCCGCCCCGACATGGTCGGCGTGGAGACCGACGGGTCGGTCGACGCCGCCCTGGAGAAGGCGATCGAGGCGGGCTACTCCCGGCTGCCGGCCTACGGCGAAGGGCCGGACGACATCCTCGGCCTCGTGTACCTGAAGGACATCGTCCGCCGGACCCGGGAGAATGGGGGCGCCCACGGCACCCTGCGGGAGCTCGTGCGGCCGGCGGTGTTCGTGCCGGAGCAGAAGCGGGTGGCCGAGCTCCTGCGGGAGATGCAGAAGGACAAGTTCCACATGGCGATCGTCATCGACGAGTACGGCGGCACCGCCGGCCTCGTCACCCTGGAGGATCTCCTCGAGGAGATCGTGGGGGAGATCGTCGACGAGTACGACGTCGAGGCCCCCCGGGTGGAGCGGCTCCCCGACGGAGGTCTGCGGGTGGCCGGCGGCACGCCGATCGACGAGGTCAACGAGCTCCTCGACATCGAGCTGCCCGACACCGACTGGGACACCGTCGGCGGCCTCATGTTCAACCTCCTCGGCCACGTTCCCGACGAGGGCGAGAGCGTCGACTTCCAGGGCCTCGAGTTCCGGGCCGAGCGGGTCCAGGGCCGGCGGATCCTCACCGTCCGGATCACCCCCAAGGAGTCCGAACCGGCGGAGTCCGCCGCCCCGTGAACCCGGGGGCCGGGGGGTGTCCCCCCCCATGAAGAGTGGCATCGCCACGCTGGTCGGACGGCCCAACGTCGGAAAGTCGACCCTCCTCAACCAGCTGGTCGGCACGAAGGTCTCGATCGTCTCCGACCGCCCTCAGACGACGCGCAACCAGGTCCGCGGGGTCTGGAACGCCCCGCCCGGGGCGCGGGGTGTCCCCGAAGATGGAGCGCAGGTGGTGTTCATCGACACCCCGGGGATCCACAAACCGAAGACCGAACTCGGCCGGCGCCTGAACCAGCGGTCCATCGAAACCCTCGACGCCGTCGACGTGGTCTGTTTCCTTATCGACGCGACGGCGGACATCGGGGCGGGGGACCGCTACATCGCCGGACTCCTGGCCGATGTCGGCACCCCGGCGGTCCTGGTCCTGAACAAGACCGACG
This sequence comes from Actinomycetota bacterium, assembly GCA_030838785.1. Lineage (GTDB taxonomy): Bacteria > Actinomycetota > Acidimicrobiia > IMCC26256 > BP-133 > BP-133. The sequence continues at coordinate 3,798 of JAUZEY010000403.1, forward strand.
CCGCCGGTCCCAACGACATCCTCGAGCACCTGGCCGGGGCGGCGGGCACGCTGGGTGACTTCGCCGCCTACGTTCCGCTGTCGGCCCGGACCGGGGAGGGGTCCGAGGCGCTCCTGGGCGAGATCACGGGCCGCCTCCCCGACGGGCCGCTGTACTACCCCGACGGCGTTGTCACCGACCAGCCCGACACGTTCCTGGCCGCCGAGCTGCTCCGGGAGAAGCTCCTGGCCATGGCCCGGGAGGAGCTGCCCCACTCCCTGGCCGTGACGGTGGAGGAGATCGAGGACCGCCCCGCTGTCGGTGACAAGGATGCTCTCCTGGTGCTGCGGGCCGTGGTGCGGGTGGAGCGCGACTCCCAGAAGGGGATCGTCATCGGGAAGGGCGGCGCGGTGATCAAGGAGGCGGGGACGGCGGCCCGGCTCGAACTCGAGGCGCTGCTCGGCACCAGGGTCCACCTCGAGACGCACGTCAAGGTGGAGAAAGACTGGCAGCGCCGCCCCGATGCCCTGGACCGTCTCGGTTTCTAGGGGTGAGGCCGAGGGGGATCACGACGCAGGTGTTTCCATCTTCGCCGAACGGCCGGGATAAAGTGCCGCCGCGGCTTACGGGAGGTTCGTGCGGATGTGGCGAGGGCTAGGGGGGCGTGTGCGGCGCCTCAGGGTGGCGGCGATACCGGCCGTCTTCGTGTTCCTGGCCAGTTGCGCCAGCAACGCCCCGCAGGACACGCTCAAGCCCGACGGGCCGATCTCCCGCAAGATCGATCACCTGTTCTTCCCGGTCCTCGGGGTGGCGGGGGTCGTCTTCGTCCTCGTCCAGGGCCTCATCGTCGTCACGATCGTCAAGCACCGGCACCGCCCGGGTCGGCCGGAGCCCGTCCAGGTCCACGGCAACACCAAGATGGAGATCGGCTGGACGGTCGTCCCCGCCCTCTTGCTCGTGGGCGTGGCCTTCCCGACCATCTTCACCATCTTCGACATCGCCAAGGAACCGACGAAGAACGTGCTGCCGGTTGACGTCTACGGGCACATGTGGTGGTGGGAGTACCGCTACCCGACGCTGGGAATCTCGACCGCCAACGAGCTGCACATCCCGGTCGGGTCGCCCATCCGGCTGAGCCTGCACACGATCGAGCCCGGCCTGCCGGCGGCCAAGGGCGAGGACTTCGCCACCGGGGTGATCCACAGCTTCTGGGTTCCGAAGCTGGCCGGCAAGCAGGACGTCGTCCCCGGCCGGACCAACAAGCTGACGATCCGGGCCTCCGAGGAGGGCGAGTACTACGGCCAGTGCGCCGAGTACTGCAACCTCTCCCACGCCAACATGCGGCTGCGGGTCATCAGCCAGAACCAGCCCAAGTTCGACGAGTGGGTCGCCCAGCAGCGCAAGCCGATCGAGACGCCGACCGGCGACGCCGCCGCCGGCTTCGCTCTCTTCACCGGCAAGAAGCCGTTCGAGTCGAAGGGCCAGCCGTGCGTCGGCTGCCACACGATGCAGGGTGTGGAGGGCGCGAGCGCCCGGGTGGGCCCGAACCTGACCCACCTCCAGGGCCGAACCACGTTCGCCGGCGCCACCTTCGAGCTCAACGCCGACAACCTGAAGCGCTGGCTGCGCGACCCGTCGGCCATGAAGCCGATGCGGCCCGAACAGGGCACCGGCATGCCGAACCTGCACCTGTCGGCCACCGAGATCAACCAGCTCGTGGCGTTCCTGGAGACGCTCAAGTAGTGACCGGCATGACATCCCTTGTCCACCACGTCGTTGAAGGAGGCTCCCCATGGCCGTGGCGCTGACCAGAGCTCCGGCCCGCCCGTTCGCTCGCCCCAAGGAGGAGCACGGCTTCTGGAGCTGGATCTCGACCGTCGACCACAAGCGGATCGGCATCCTCTACGGCGTGACAGCTTTTCTGTTCTTCATCGTCGGCGGCAGCGAAGCGCTGATGATCCGCATGCAGCTGGCGGCGCCCAACGGGAAGGTCCTGACCGCCGACGAGTACAACCAGCTCTTCACCATGCACGGCACAACGATGGTGTTCCTGGTGATCATGCCGCTGGCGGCGGCGTTCGGTAACTACTTCGTGCCGCTCCTGATCGGCGCCCGCGACGTCGCCTTCCCCCGGCTGAACGCCTTCGGGTACTGGGTCTTCCTGTCCGGCGGGCTCCTGCTCTACTCCAGCTTCCTGTTCGGCGGCGCCCCCAACGGCGGCTGGTTCGGCTATGCCCCTCAGACGATCGGGCGGTTCTCGCCGGGGCACGGCATCGACTTCTGGCTCGTCGGCCTGATCATCACCGGCATCGGCTCGCTGACGGCGGCGGCCAACTTCATCGTGACGACGCTCAACCTCCGGGCCCCGGGCATGACGCTCATGCGGATGCCGGTGTTCGTCTGGATGAACCTGGTGGTGAGCTTCCTGCTCCTCTTCGCCATCCCCATCATCACGGTGGCGCTGTTCGAGCTCTACTTCGACCGCAACTTCGGGTCGAACTTCTTCAACGCCAACCTCGGCGGCGACCCGGTGCTGTGGCAGCACCTCTTCTGGCTGTTCGGCCATCCCGAGGTGTACATCCTGATCCTCCCCGCCATGGGGATCGTCTCGGAGGTGTTACCGGTCTTCAGCCGAAAACCGCTGTTCGGCTACTCGGTCGTGGTCTTCTCCGGGATCGCCATCGGCTTCATGGGCTGGGGCGTGTGGGCCCACCACATGTTCGCCGTGGGGCTCGGCCCGGTGGCCAACTCCGCCTTCGCCGCCTCGACGATGTTCATCGCCGTGCCGACGGGGGTGAAGATCTTCAACTGGCTGGCCACGACCTGGGGCGGAGATCTCCGGCTGAAGACGCCCATGCTGTTCGCCCTGGGCTTCATCGGCATGTTCACCATCGGCGGGCTGTCAGGCGTGACGCACGCCGTCGTGCCGGCGGACTACCAGCAGACCGACACGTACTACATCGTGGCCCACTTCCACTACGTGCTCTTCGGCGGCGCGATCTTCGGCCTGTTCGCGGGCGCCTACTACTGGGCCCCGGTGGTGACGGGCAAGATGCTCGACGAGACACTGGGCAAGATCCACTTCTGGCTGATGCTCATCGGCTTCAACCTGGCCTTCGGCCCGATGCACATCCTCGGCCTCCAGGGCCAGCCGCGCCGGACGTACCAGTACCCGAAGGGCATGGGCTGGGACTTCTGGAACGCCGTCTCCACCATCGGGGCGTTCACCATCGCCCTGTCGATCCTCACGTTCACGATCAACATCTTCAAGACCATGAAGTCCAAGGAGCGGGCCCCGCAGGATCCGTGGGACGCCCGGACCCTGGAGTGGACGATCCCGACCCCGCCTCCGGAGTACAACTTCGCCGAGATCCCGGTCGTCCACGCCCGCGACGACTTCTGGCACCGCAAGTACACCGAGGACGAGCAGGGCCGCCTCGTGCGCATCCCCTCCGGCGGGTCCGACGAGACGTCGGCGCTCCATGAGCAGCACGCCGATTCCGATGACTCCGGGCACGGCGACGGGCACGGCCACGGCATCCACATGCCGTCGCCGTCGTACTTCCCGGCGCTGGCCAGCGTCGGGATCATGATCGTGGGCTACGGCGCCATCTACCACTGGTGGATCGGGGCCATCGGCGGCGTCATCCTGCTGGCCGGCGTCTTCGGGTGGGGCAACGAGCCCCTGAGCGAGTAGAGGTCAGCGTGCAGACGGCGATCGCCCCCGCACCGCACACCCCCGCACCCGGCGACCACGACTACTCGGTCACGGGGATCGACTCCCGCAAGCTCGGGATGTGGGGCTTCCTGGCCTCGGAGTGCCTGTTCTTCGGGGCCCTCATCTCCAGCCACCTCCTCTACCGGGCCCGGGCGCCACAGGGCGTCAAGATCCCCCACGACGTGTACGACATCCCCTACACGTCGGTGAGCTCCTTCGTGCTGCTCATGAGCTCGCTGACGATGGTGCTGGCCCTGGCCGCCATCCAGCGGGGCGACCACCACCGCCTGCGCATCTGGCTGCTGGCCACCGCCTTCCTGGGGACGCTGTTCGTCGGCGGGCAGGTCTACGAGGTCACGGTCTTCACCCACGAGGGCCTGAACCTGTCCTCCAGTGTGGCGGCCAGCAGCTTCTTCGTGCTGACCGGCTTCCACGGTGTGCACGTGACCGTCGGGATCCTGTGGCTGCTGTCGCTGGCCGGCATCTCGCTGCGGGGCAAGCTCCCGGCCGAGAACCACCTGTGGGTGGAGATCGCCGGCCTCTACTGGCACTTCGTCGACGTGGTGTGGATCCTCATCTTCACCGTCGTCTACCTCGTCCCCAACAAGCACTAGGGAGCATCAGGAATGGCTGATGAAGAGGGCGCCGTAGCGACCCAGGAGGAGGCGTCGACCCCGGAGCTCGAAGCCGCCCCGGGCCACGAGGCGCTGCTGCACCACGGCGCTGAGCACAGCCACCCGAGCCCGGTCAAGTACGTCGGCATCGCCATCCTCCTGGCGCTCATCACCGCCCTGGAGGTCGCCCTCTACTACATCCACATGCCATCGGCGTTGCTGGTCGCCTTCCTGATGGTCCTGGCCTTCCTCAAGTTCACGATGGTGGCCGCCTTCTTCATGCACTTGAAGTTCGACAGCCCGATGCTGCGGCGGGTGTTCATGACCGGCATCATTTTGGCCGGGGTCGTCTACACCGTCGCCCTCCTCACCCTCCGAGTTCTGGTCTGACGAGGCTTCCTTGCCGTACGCCTGGCACGCCCACCCCGACGTCTGGCTCCTGATCGCCGGCCTCCTCGGCGGCTACTTCTTCGCCCTGCGCCGCTTCGGGCCGCGGCACACCGCCCCCGGCCAGCCGGTGGCCACCGGCCTCCAGAAGGCCTGCTGGATCTCAGGGGTCGTCACGCTGTGGGTCGCCGCCGACTGGCCCGTCCACGACCTCGCCGAGCGCTTCCTCTACAGCGTCCACATGACGCAGCACCTGCTGATCATGCTGGTGGCGCCGCCCCTGCTCCTGCTCGGCACCCCGGCCTGGCTGGCCCGTGAGCTGCTCGCCCCGCCGACGCTGTACCGGGTGGTGCGGCGCCTGGCCCGGCCGATGCCGGCGCTCATCCTGTTCAACGGTCTCACGGTCGTCACCCACTGGCCGGCCTACGTCGATGCCACGCTCCACTCCGAGCTGCTCCACTTCGCCACCCACGCCGCCCTCTTCGGCTCGGCGCTGCTCATGTGGTGCCCGGTCGCCGCCCCGCTGCCCGAGCTGCGGCCGCTGACGCCGCCGGCCCAGATGCTGTACATGTTCCTCCAGTCGATCGTCCCGACCGTGCCCGCTTCGTTCCTGGTCTTCGCCGACAAGCCGATCTACCACTTCTACGAGCACGTGCCCCGGCTGTGGGGCCTGTCGGCGGGCGAGGACCAGCGCATTGCCGGGCTCCTCATGAAGCTCGGGGGCGGGCTGCTGCTGTGGATGGTCATCGCCGTGCTGTTCTTCAAGTGGCATGCGGCGGAAGAGGAGAACGACCGGCAGGCCCGTCGCTGGCGGGCGCTCGAGCGGGAGCTCGACGCGGGACGCGAAACGGATCCGATGAGGTGGACTGGGTGATGAAGGAATTCGCGCGATGAAGGAATTCAAGGAACGGGTGCTGATCCCGCTGCTGATCCCGCTGGGGGCCCTGGCGATCATCGCCGTCGTCGTCCTCAACATCTCCCGGGTGCTGCTGGCCCTGGAGGAGCGCAGCGGCCCCCACACCGTGACGGCCGTGGCGGTCATCGTCGCTTCGGCCGTCCTGTTCGGCTTCACCTGGTACGCCTCCAAGGGCGAGCGCTCGGCGGGCAACATGAGCCTGCTGTCGGTGGCCGGGATCATGGTCATCATCGCCGGGTTCATCGGCTTCGAGGCCATCCAGGAGGACCACGACAAGGAGGTCGAGGCGGCCAAGGCCAAGGCCGCGGCCAACAAGCCCGACCTGATCATCGAGGCCTTCGATCTCGGCTTCAAGGAGAAGGAGCTGAAGATCGGGCCCGGCAAGGTGACGATCGAGGAGATCAACACCGGGGCCACCGCCCACACGCTCGTGATCGACGGGGTGCCGGGCAAGAAGCTGTCGGTTCCGGCCCACGACGCCAAGGACATCGGCACCTACCAGATCGCGTCCGGGACGTACACGTACTTCTGCGACATCCCCGGCCACCGCCAGGCGGGCATGGAAGGGAAGCTGATCGTCGACCCGTCGGCCCCCGCCCCCGGCAGCGGCGCCGCCGGCGGCGGTGCGGCGGCCGGCGCCCCGGCCAAGATCGACGCCGCCGACCTCAGCTTCACGCCGAAGGAGCTCACCGCCCCTGCCGGGCCGGTGACGGTCACGCTCAACAACATCGGCAAGATCCAGCACACCCTGGTCGTCGACGGGGAGCCGGCGTTCAAGAAGCTGGTCGCCGACCCCGGCCAGAGCCCGACCGGCACGTTCACGGCCAAGGCGGGCCAGACGTACATCTTCTATTGCGACGTACCCGGCCACAGGGCGGCGGGTATGGAGGCCCACCTCAAAGTCGGCTAGGTCCCGGGTACCAGCGGGGGTACGGTCTACGCCCGTGCTGCCGTCCGACCTCGACGCCTCCCGCATCCCCCGCCATGTGGCGGTGGTGATGGACGGGAACGGCCGCTGGGCCCGCCGCCGGGGCCTCAAGCGGACGCAGGGCCACGAGGCGGGGGAGGACGCCCTCTTCGAAGCCGTCGAGGGCGCCCTGGAGCTCGGCATCGGGTACCTCACGGTCTACGCCTTCTCGACCGAGAACTGGCGGCGGCCCCTCGACGAGGTCCGCTTCCTCATGAACTTCAACGAGAGCATCCTGCTGCGGCGGCGCCAGGAGCTCCACGAGCGGGGCGTGCGGATCCGGTTCTCGGGGCGCCGCGGGGGCCGGGTCCCGGCCCGGGTCCTGCGCCGCATGGAGGAGAGCGAGGAGCTCACCCAGAAGAACCGGAAGATGACGCTGATCATCGCCCTGAACTACGGCGGCCGGGCCGAGCTGGTCGACGCCGCCCGCAGCATCGCCCGGGAGGCGGCCGAGGGCCGGCTCGACCCCGGCAAGGTCGACGAGAAGACGCTGGCCCGCCACCTCTACCTGCCCGACGTCCCCGACCCCGACCTGCTGGTGCGGACCTCGGGGGAGTACCGCCTGTCGAACTACCTGCTCTGGCAGCTGGCCTACGCCGAGCTGTACTTCACCGACGTGCTGTGGCCCGACTTCCGCCGGGAGCACCTCTACGAGGCGGTGAAGACGTACCAGACCCGGGATCGCCGCTTCGGGGGGCTGAACGACGGGTAGATGACAGACCCGTAGTTACACTGGCGTGATGGCGGGTCTGTATCGGGATCGGGGCATCGTCCTCCGCAGCATCAAGCTGGGGGAGGCGGACCGCATCGTTACGTTCCTGACCGAGGGACGGGGCAAGGTCCGGGCGGTGGCCAAGGGGGTCCGCAAGCCCAAGAGCCGGTTCGGGGCCCGCCTGGAGCCGACCAGCCACCTGTTCCTCCAGCTCTACGAGGGTCGCAACCTCGACGTCGTCACCCAGGCGGAGACGATCGACGCCAACCGGGCGCTGCGGGAGACGTACGGCGCCTTCACCCAGGCCATCGCCATGCTCGAGGCGGTCGACCACGTGGCCCAGGAGGCCGAGGCCAACATCGCCCTCTACAGGATGCTGGCCGCCGCCCTCCGCACCCTGGCCGAGGATCCGGTGCCGGCGGTCAGCGCCGCCTTCTTCTGGAAGCTGCTGGCGCTCGAAGGCGTGTCGCCCGTCCTCGATGCGTGCGTGCGCTGTGACGAAACGGTCGTGGACGTGGCGGCGACGTTCGACGTGGGGGAGGGCGGCGTGGTGTGCCGGGCCTGCGCCGGCCCCGGCGCCCCGGTGGTGCCGGCGGCGGGGCTGGCCCTCGTGGGTCGCATCCTGGGCGGGGGGCTCCGGGGAGTCCTGGCCGAGCCGCCCGGCCCGGCCCTGGCCGACGCCGAGTCGCTGGCCCTGCGGGCCCTGGAGCATCACCTGGAACGGCGCCTACGGAGCACCCCCATGCTTCTCGCTACCATTCCTGGTCATGCCCCCCGCGTCTGATCTGATGGACCGCATCGTCAACCTCGCCAAGCGGCGGGGCTTCGTCTTCCCTTCGAGCGAGATCTACGGGGGGTTCCGCTCCACCTGGGACTACGGGCCGCTCGGGGTGCTGCTCAAGCGCAACGTCAAAGAGGCGTGGTGGCGGGCCATGGTCCAGAACCGCGACGACGTCGTCGGCCTCGA
>JAUZEY010000453.1 GCA_030838785.1 Actinomycetota bacterium
TCAAGCTCAAGTCGATCAACGACAAGGTCACCGGCGAGCCGAAGCTCAGCGCCATCAACTCGCAGGGCAAGGTGGTCTCGGCGGCGGACAAGACGACCGCGGCCACGCGCAAGGCGGGGGCCATACCTCCCGCCCGCAAGCCCAACTACCCGGTGCTGGTGTTCCTCATCTGGCTGCAGATGGTGTTCGTGACGATGGTCTACGGGCCGATCGCCGCGTTCCTGGTGGAAGCCTTCCCAGCCAAGGTCAGATACACGTCGCTGTCGCTGCCGTATCACCTCGGCAACGGCCTCTTCGGGGGGATGCTGCCGTTGATCGGCCTCTACATCTGCGCCGCGACGAAGAACATCTACGCTGGCCTGTATTACCCGATCGGCGTGGCTGCCGTCACCTTCATCGTGGGGTCTCTCCTGCTGAAGGAGACGCACGACGTGCGGATCTGGGACGAGACGCTGGCTCACGGCGAGACTGCGGCGACTCCGTCGTCGTAGGCCTCCGGAGCCTGGACCAAGAGAAGGGGCCGGCCTTCGGGCCGGCCCCTTCTCGTTTTGTTCCGCAACGAGGTTTCGGTCAGTCGTCTTCGGCGGCCTTGGCCTGGCTGGCCAGGTCGGAGAGTTCGCTGACCACGCCCTCGTTGGCCAGGGTCGTGACGTCGCCCAGCTGGCGCTTCTCGGAGATGTCCTTCAGCAGACGGCGCATGATCTTCCCCGACCGCGTCTTGGGCAGCTCGGGGGTGAAGACGATCGAGGCCGGTCGGGCGATCTTGCCGATCTTGTCGGCGACGTGGTCGCGGATCTCCTTGATGAGGTTCTCGTCGCCGACGGCCGTCCCCTTCAGCGTGCAGAAGGCGGCGATGGCCTGGCCGGTGCGGTCGTCGGCCCGCCCGACCACGGCCGCCTCCGCCACCGCCGGGTGGTCGACCAGGGCCGACTCCACTTCGAGGGTCGAGATGCGGTGGCCGGAGATGTTCATCACGTCGTCGACCCGGCCGAGGAGCCAGAGGTAGCCCTCCTCGTCCCGCTTGGCACCGTCGCCGGCGAAGTAGACCCACTTGTTCTCGTCGGGCTTGGAGAACCGGCTCCAGTAGACCTCCTTGAACCGGTCCGGCTCCTTGTAGAGCGTGCGGAGCATCGCCGGCCACGGCTCGGTGAGGGTCAGGTACCCGCCGCCGCCGAACGGCACGCTGTTGCCGGCGTCGTCGAAGATGTCGGCTGCCACCCCGGGCAGGGGGAGCGTCGCCGAGCTCGGCTTCGTGGCCGTGACGCCCGGGAGCGGCGCGATGAGGATCATCCCCGTCTCCGTCTGCCACCAGGTGTCGACGATGGGGCAGCGCTCCCCGCCGATCACCCGGTGGTACCACATCCAGGCCTCGGGGTTGATCGGCTCGCCCACCGTGCCGAGGAGGCGCAGGCTGGAGAGGTCGTGCTTGCCGGGGTACTCGTCGCCCCACTTCACGAACGTCCGGATCGCCGTGGGGGCGGTGTAGAGAATGGAAACCTTGTACTTCTCGACGATGTCCCAGAACCGGTCCTTGTCGGGATGCTGCGGCACGCCCTCGAACATCACCGACGTCGCCCCGTTGATCAGCGGCCCGTAGACGATGTAGCTGTGGCCGGTGACCCAGCCGATGTCGGCCGTGCACCAGTAGACGTCATCGGGCTTCAGGTCGAAGACGTAGTAGTGCGTGGTGGCGGTCCCCACCGCGTAGCCACCGGTGGTGTGGACGATGCCCTTCGGCTTCGCCGTCGTCCCCGACGTGTAGAGGATGAACAGCATGTCCTCGGCGTCCATCTCGACGGCCTCGTGCTCGGACGACTGGCCGGAAACGACGTCGTGCCACCACACGTCGCGGCCTTCCACCATGTTGACGTCGCTCCCGGTCCGCCGGACCACGAGCACCTTCTCGATCGACGGCGTCTCGGCCAGCGAGACGTCGGCCATCTCCTTCAGGGGCACCACACTTCCCGCCCGGTAGGAGCCGTCGCACGTAATGAGCATCTTGGCCTCGGCGTCGTTGATGCGGTCGCGCAGGGAGTCGGACGAGAAGCCGCCGAAGACCACCCCGTGGACGGCGCCGAGGCGGGCGCAGGCCAGCATGGCGACCGGCAACTCGGGCACCATCCCCATGTAGATGGCCACCCGGTCGCCCTTGGTCACGCCGAGGGCGGCCAGGGCGTTGGCCGCCTTGCACACCTCTTCGTGCAGCTCCTGGTAGGTGAGGGTGCGGGTCTCGCCGCCGTCGCCCTCCCAGTGGTAGGCGACCTTGTCCCCCCGCTCGGCGACGTGCTGATCCAGGCAGCTCTCGGTGATGTTGAGCGTGGCGCCGGTGAACCACTTGGCGAACGGGGCGTCCGACCAGTCGAGCACCTGGTCCCAGCGCTTGCGCCACGCAACCCGCTCCGCCTGCTTGGTCCAGAACGCGTCGCGGTCCTTCGCCTCCTCGTAGATCGACTCGTCGCAGTTGGCCTGGGCGGCGAACTCGGGCGGGGGCGGGAACTTGCGGTCCTCGCTGAAGAGCGCGGAGATGGTCGGGTTGGATCCCTCATCGGACACGGCTGTTCTCCCCCTTGACCTCGGCCAGCGCAAAAAACTGCAGACCAAGAGGCTATTCCCTTCCCGGGGGTCCTCTCACACGGGGCCCCGGGTGGTGCGTTGAGTGGTCAGGAGGCTTGGCTCGGTGGATCCTCGACCCGCCCGATGGTCGGCGTCGACGTCGACGTCGGCGTCGCCGTCGGCGTCACCGTGCCCGAGCCGTTGGCCGCCACGGCGGCGGGGCCGCTGTTGTGGCCGAGGATGCTCCGGGCCATCTGGAGGCCGGCGACGCCCGACGACAGGGCCTGGGCCAGGGCGTCCGAGAGGCCCTGGGCGCCGTTGAGGACGATCATCTGGTCGATGTTGCCGAAGGGCTTGGCCGCCGCCTCCACGATGGCCGGCCAGTTCTCGGCCAGTTGCTGGCCGATGACCGCGTCCTGGTTCTCGGCCAGGGCGTGGGCCCGGGCCTGGATGGCCTCGGCCTCGGCGAGACCCCTGGCTCGTACCGCTTCACCCTCCGCCAGGCCTTTGGCCTGGGTGGCGGCCGCCTCGGCCTCGCCGATGGCGCGGGTGGACTCGGCCCGGGCGCCGGCCTCGACCCGCACGTGCTCGGCTTCGGCACCGGCCGCCAGCCGGACCCGGTCGGCCTCGGCGGCGGCCTCCAGCTTCACCCGGGAGGCGTTGGCGGCCGCGGCCAGCTCCACCTCCTGGGCCTGGGCCTCGGCGGCGGCGATCCGGGCGTCGCGCTCGGCCTTGGCCAGCGTCGTCTGCTGGTAGGCCTGGGCGTCGGCCGGCTTGCGGACGGTCGCTTGGAGACGCTGCTCCTCCCGTTGCGCCTCGAGCTCGGCCACCCGGGTCTCCTGGACGACGACCTCCTGCCGGGCGCTGGCGTCGGACAGCGGACCGGCCTGCTTGGCCCGGGCCGCAGCCTCGTCGACCTCGGCCTGGAAGCCGGCCTGCTTGATGTTGCTGTTGCGCCGGGCCTCGGCCTTGAGGGCGTCGGCCTGCTGTTCGTTCTCGGTGGCCTCACGGTCGGCGTGGGCCTGGGCGATGCGGGCCTGCATGGCCACGGCCGCGGTATGGGGCCGACCCAGGTTCTGGATGTACCCGCTCGGGTCGTCGATCTCCTGGATCTGGAGGGAGTCGACGATGAGGCCCAGTTTCTCCATCTCCGTGCCCGACGATTCCCGCGTCAGCTGGGTCAGCTTCTCCCGGTCGCGGATCATCTCCTCGACCGTCATGCTGCCGACGATGGCCCGGAGGTGCCCGGCGAAGACGTTGTGGACCCGGGCGTCCATCTGGTCCTGCTGGTCGAGGAACCGCCGGGCGGCGTTGGCGATCGACGTGAGGTCGTCGCCGACCTTGAAGATGACGACGCCCCGGATCCCGAGCGGGATGCCCTGATGGGTGACGCAGTCGATGGCCAACTCCGACTCGCGCAGGTCGAGCGAGAGCCGGCGGACCGCCTGGACCCCGGGGAGGACGAGCGTGCCCTTGCCGGTCACGATCTTGAAGCCGAGGCTCTCCTGGACGGCGTCACTGGCGGTGTGCTCCCGCAGCCCGGAGATGATGAGGGCTTCGTTGGGCTCGGCCACCCGCCACATGGCCTTGAAGACGAGGTAGAGGACGATGAGCCCTCCGACGATGACAGCGGCGGCGATCTGAAGCGCCATTGCGTGTCCCCCTTTGGGGATGCGTCACATACGGGTGACGACGACTGTGCGAGGCGGGAAGTACTCCACCACGACGATCCGGCTCCCGACCGGGATGGTTTCGTCGTTGTCGGCGGAGTAGGCGTGGAAGGCCTCGCTGCCTCCACGCACCTCGACCATCACCTCGCCGAGCTTTCCGGGGGTGATGGTGCCGGTGACCCGGCCCATCTTGGCGATCATCTGCTGGTCGGCCACGGTTGCTCCCTGATCCCTCACCAACAACAGTGTCTCGCGAAGCCGATCCGCGTGCTCACCGGATTTTCTCTGGCCGGATTTTCTTGGGCAGGGCTGTTTGGTCAGGTCTGGCCCGGTTCGAGGGGCTTCGGCGGCTCCGCCGCCGGCAACTCGGCCCGGAGCCGGGCGAGCTCGATCTCCACCTCCGAGGAGGCCACTGCCCGGCCGAGCTCGGCCTCCAGGTGATCGCTGCCCACGGAAAGGTCGTCGAGCGCCCCCGACGCCAGCAGCTCGTCGATCGCTCCGGCCCGGGATTGCATGGCCAGCGTCTTGTCCTCCGCCCGCTGCACGGCCGTCCCGATGTCGCCCATCTCGTCGGAGATCCCCGACAGAGCCTCGCCGATCTTCGTCTGCGCCTCGGCGGCGGTGTAGGTGGCCTTGATCGTCTCCTTGCGGGTGCGGAAGGCCTCGAGATGGACGGAGAGGCGCTTGGACGCCTCGGTGAGCTTCCCCTCCTCGGCCTGGAGCTGGGCGTGCTGCGTCTTGAGCGACTCCATCTCCGGCTCGATGGCCGCCCGGCGGGAAAGGGCTTCCCGGGCCAGGTCCTCCCGGCCGGCCTCCATGGCCCGCCTGGCCTGATCGTGGAGCTTGGCTGCCTTCGCCTGCAGCTGCTCGCCCTGCAACTCCAGGCGCTTGCGGGAGGTCGCCACGTCGAGCAGGCCCCGCTTGACCTTCTGGAGCATCTCCATCTGCCGCTGGTAGGAGTAGTCGAGCGTCTCGCGGGGGTCTTCGAGCCGGTCGATCGCCTTCGTGGCCTTGGCCTTGAAGATCGTGGAGAAGCGCCGCATCAGCCCCATGGGCCAAACGCTAGTCGCGATAGTTGCGGCCGAGTCCCAGGGCCTCGGGGGTGTGCATGGCCACCATCTTCGCCCCCACCTCGGTGGGGAGCCGCCGGGCGGTCAAGCGGGACACGACCACCATGGTGAGGAAGGCGGCCGGTACCGACCAGGCGGCCGGCTGGCTCAGGAGCGCCTCCGCCCAGCCCGGGCCGGGGTGGCCGATCATCGTGGCCAGGATGGCCGCCGACGCCAGGCCGCCGCCCACGGCGAGGCCGGCCCCGGCGCCGGCGGCGGTGAGGCCGCGCCACCAGATTCCGAGCACCAGCAGGGGGCAGAAGCTGGAGGCGGCGATGGCGAAGGCCCAGCCGACGAGGAGGTTGATGTCGAAGCGCTCCACCAGCAGCCCCAGGGCGACCGCCACCGTCCCGGCCACCGCCGCCCCCCGTCGGAAGTCGGCCACCGAACCCCGGAACACGTCCTGGGCCAGGGCTCCGGCCACCGAGATCAGGAGCCCCGAGGCGGTCGAGAGGAAGGCGGCGAAGGCCCCCGCCGCCACCAGGCCCGACAGCAGCTCTCCGCCGAGGCCGGGGAAGACCCGGCCGGGGAGGGCGAGGACGACGGTGTCCGTGCCCTTGGTCAGATAGAGGTCAGGGGCGTAGAGGCGGCCGAGAGCGCCGTAGACGGCGGGGAAGACGTAGAAGGCGCCGAGGAGCACCAGGACGATCAGGGTCGTCTGCCGCGCCGCCCGTCCGTCGGGGTTGGTGTAGAAGCGGACGAGGATGTGGGGCAGGCCCATCGTGCCGAGGAACGTGGCCAGCATGAGGGAATAGGTCAGGAACAGCGGGTGGCTCCGCTCCTTGCTGACCGGGCCGAACGGACGGCTCCAGGAGCGGCCGTCGGCGTTGGGCTGCCCGACGGCGTGGGGGGCGGTGGCGCCGGCCGGGAACGTGATCCGGGCCCCGGCCGCGACGGTGTGGCGTCCGGCGGCGAGGGTCAGCGGATCCGCCCGGCCGGGGTCGTGGCGGGTGCCGTCGAGGGTGCCTTCGATGCGGACGGGTGTGTCGGCGTCGACCTCGAAGCGGGCCGCGACCCGCACGTGGACGACCGTCTCCATCTGGAATTGGGGAGGTACCGGAACGGTGAGCCGTGGTGAGTCGTCGGCCTGGTAGTGGAGGAGCAGGACGATGGCCGGGAGCGAGATGGCCGTCACCTTCAGCCAGTACTGGAAGGCCTGCACGAACGTGATCCCCTTCATGCCGCCGAGGAACACGTTGGCCGTGATCAGCGCGCCGACCCCGACCACCCCGATCCAGTACGGCGCCCCGAGGATCGCCCGCAGCGTCACCCCCGCTCCCTTCAACTGGGGGAGGAGGTAGAACCAGCCGATCAGCAGCACGAAGGTCGTGGCCAGCCGGCGCACCACCAGCGAGTCGAGCCGGCCCTCGGCGAAGTCGGGAATGGTGTAGGCGCCGAACCGGCGCAGCGGGGCGGCCACCAGCAGGAGCAGCACGAGGTACCCGGCGGCGAACCCCACCGGGTACCACAGCATGTCGACCCCGTACTTCATGACGAGGCCGGCGACGCCGAGGAACGACGCTGCCGAGAGGTACTCGCCGGAGATGGCCGAGGCGTTCCACATCGGCCGCACCGACCGGGAAGCGACGAAGAAGTCGGACGTCGTCCGGGCCACGCGCATGCCGTAGGCGCCGATGAGGATGGTGGCGATGGTCGACACCACCACCGCCGCCAGCGTGACCGTCGAGCTCACGGCTAGCTCCGCTCGATGAACTCGACGAAGTCGCGCTCGTTGCGCTCCGCCTGGCGGACGTAGAGGACGCCGAGCAGCACCAGCAGCGGGTATACCGCCCCGCCGAGGATGATCCACGGCAGGGGCAGGCCGAAGATGCGGTAGT
This sequence comes from Actinomycetota bacterium, assembly GCA_030838785.1. Taxonomy (GTDB): domain Bacteria; phylum Actinomycetota; class Acidimicrobiia; order IMCC26256; family BP-133; genus BP-133. The sequence continues at coordinate 7,171 of JAUZEY010000453.1, forward strand.
CGGCCAGGCCGGGGTGGGTGGCGAACAGCGCCGGGAGGCCGAGGAGGAAGAAGCCGAACACGGCGAAGATCCGTACCGCCAGCATGAGCTGGGCTCGGGTGAGGGAGCGGAGCAGGATCTCGCCGACCTCGGTCTGCTCGGCCAGCTCGGTCAGGGCCCGCTCACCGGGTTCCCGGCGGGTGGCCCGCCCCCGCGGGTTGCGGACGGCGACGCGCCGCGCCGCCAGGGCCGGATCGATCAGCGGGACGGGCGCCGCGCCGGCCTGGTCGGCCGGGACCTCGGCCACCGGCACCGGAGCGGGACCCCGGCGGGGCGGGCGGCTCGCCTGGCGGCGGCGGGACCGGGAGCTCATGCGCCGGCCTTCCGGGGCCGGGAGCCGGGGCTGCGGGCCAGCCGATCCCGCAGCTCCCGGGCGTGGCGGCGGCTGACCGGCACCTCCTGGCCGGCGACGAGCAGGTCGTACCCGCCGCCGGGCCGCGCCCGCAGCTCGGTGACGTGACGGAGGGCGATCAGGTACCGGCGGTGGACCCGGACGAAGCCGGCGTCGCGCCACGTCTCCTCCAGGGACGAGATCGGCACCCGGACGAGGAAGGCCCCGTCGTCGGTGTGGAGGCGGACGTAGTCGCCGCTGGCCTCCACGAACCGGATCGAGTCGCGCTCCACCATCCGGGTGACGCCGCCGGTCTCCACCGCGATGCGGCTCGGGTCGTCGCCGGCGGTGGCGAGCCGGCGGGCGGGGGCGCCGATGCGGCGAATGGCGTCGGAGAGGCGCTCGGGCCGGACGGGCTTGAGGAGGTAGTCGACGGCCTGCAGCTCGAAGGCCTCCACGGCGTGCTGCTCGAAGGCGGTGACGAAGACGATCTCGGGCGGACGGGCGAAGCGGGACAGCACCCGGGCCAGCTCCAGCCCGTCGAGCCCCGGCATGCGGATGTCGAGGAACACGGCGGCGAAGCTCCCGTCCCGCAGGCGACGCAGCGCCTCCGTGGCGTCGGAGGCGGTCACCACCGAGCCGATCCGGGGATGCTGGCGCAGCAGGTAGGCGAGGTCGGCCAGGGCGGGTTCCTCGTCGTCCACGACCAGGACCTCGAGGGCCAAGTCCGACGCAGCCGTCACGAGGCCCGCACTCCGCTGCGGTACTTCGGAATGCGCAGGCTCACCTTGGTGCCCGCCCCCGGGGCGGTCTCGACCACGAGACCGAAGTCGGCGCCGAAGACGGTGCGCAGCCGCTCGTCGACGTTGGCCAGGCCGATGCCGGTGCTGCGGCCGGCGAGGCTGGAGCGGACCATCTGCGGGTCCATCCCGACGCCGTCGTCCTCCACCGTGATGCGGGCCTCGGGGCCGGCGTCGGTGGCCACGATGCTGATGTGGCCCTGGCCGGGCTTCTTCTCCAGGCCGTGGCGGACGGCGTTCTCCACCAGGGGCTGGAGCACGATCACCGGCACCGCCACCGGCAGCACCTCGGGCGCCACCTGGAGGGGGACCTGGAGCCGCTCCCCGAACCGGGCCCGTTCCAGCACCAGGTACTTGTCGATCGATCGCAGCTCCTCGGCCAGCGTGGTGAACTGGC
>JAUZEY010000454.1 GCA_030838785.1 Actinomycetota bacterium
TTCGGACGCACCGACTCCAGCGCGTTTGGGAGACCGGAGAACCCCGGGCCGACGGCGAACGCTCAGCCCGCCGGGGGCCCCGGGTAGCGAGGCCTCAGAATGGGTCGGCCGCCAGTCGGGGGGCCCGCGCCGGCCACTCCAGGCCCACGGCGATCACGGCTTCCCCGAGCGGAAAGATCAGCGCGGTGTTCAGTCCTGGTGTCGTCGCAGGTGCTCGATGAGGGTGGGGAGGGTGGCGAGATCCTTGGCCCGGCCGGCAGCTTCCTTGGAGCGGATCACGTCTCGGAGGGCAGCGACGGGTACGCCAACGTCGAGCAATGGGACCACCACCATGCCCCGGGTGAGATCGGAGTAGCCATCGGTCCCGTCCGGCCGGTAGGTGATGTCGAGCGGCCCATGCCTGGTGATCAGGTTCAGGAAGCCCTCGATCCGGCCCAAAGCCCGACGGTCAAAAGTCATTTCCACCCCGTCGGGCTCGCTGGGGCCAACCCAGAGCCGGGCGTCCATCTCCCGAAGCGCCGCCGCGAGGCGATCAAGGTTCTGGGGGGTCTTGGCCGGCACGATGTCGGTATCCCGGGTCCGCTCAACCGGCGCCCCGTGCAGCTGCGACGCCGCTCCACCGACGACGACGTAGGCCACGCCATGCCGATTGAGGCACCCGACCACGGCGGCGATCTGAGCATCGCTCATCGGGACCACCGGTGCGGCCGAGGCCGCCACTCGAGGCTTCGCTCCCCGGGCGGCCCCCCTGCCCCGGTCCCGTAACTCCCCGGCCACCGCCGCGGCGGCCGCCACCGCATCCCTCCCCTGATGCTGGTAGCAGCGCATCCCCGACTCGGCCACCGGTCTCCGACACAACCCCCCGGCGGTCGGGAAGCGGCACGTCGGTCGGGTCACCGACGCGACCCGACGGCCGCCTGTTCCCGAGCCCACCGGCGCCGCTCCCCCGCCGGACGGCTCGCCGCCCATTCCTCGACCGCCCGAGCCTGAACATCCGGCGCCTCCAGCCGCATCCGCAGATCGAACCCGGCCGCCTCCAACAAACGCATCAGGGTCGGCAACGTCGGCTGGCGCCGCCCGTTCTCATACGCCGAAATCAACGTCTGCGCCACCCCCGCCCGCTCCGCCAGCACCGCCTGGGTCAACCCCGCCTTCACCCGGGCGAGCCGCAACAGATCACCCGCCACCCGATCACGACCATCTCCAGCCATCACCACAGTATAAGCGATCGCGTATAAACGAACAGGCCGAAATCCGCGGGTCGACCGAAAAAGTGAATCCAACCCCGATAGGCACCGGCGGTGCCTATCCAGGAGACCACAGGGCGCTCTGGAGACACTCAGTGCTCTCCGTGGACGGCAAATATGCTCGTCAGGGGCCTGGAGCCACTGGGTGGACGATCGGGAGCGGACTCTTAATCCGTGGGTTCAGGGTTCAAGTCCCTGGGGGCGTACCGAGAGAAGCCTTATGGCACAAGGGTTTTCAGTTCGAAGGCTCGAAGGGAATCCCCGTCGATGACCCCGCTGAGGCCCTGTTGAGCCTGGGTTGACCCCTAGAGATCAGACGGACGTGGCCTTGGCTGGCCAATCCTGGACACATGGCGGGCGGGCGGAGGGCCCGCGGCGACGAGATGGCCAGCATGCCGCATGCGGTCGAGGGATCACGACGACCCGGTCCGCCAAGCTCGTCGACTTCCTGCCCACGGGGCTCGAGCCCGGTGGGCCTCGACCGCACGCACCCCGAAGGGGGACCCCGCCCGCCAGTGGTCTCCCTCAGCCGGGGACGAACCCGATTACGGCTTCACGTCGGAAGTGCCCTCCTTGGCAGGGGTCCTGCACCTTCGACAAGGGCAAGTCTTCCTTGCCAGGAGGGACTTTACGCGGACCCGGCGCCCCAACCGGGCGGGCCTACTGAAAGGCCCGGGCTAACCGGAACCGGAGCTTGCTGACCTCGCGGATGACGCCGTGATCGGCATGTCCAGCGACGCTCCCCCACCGGCCGGCTCGCCGCCCATTCCTCTGCCGCCCGAGCTGATCCCCGGACTTTTACGATGCGATTCGGATAGGCACCGGCGGTGCCTGACGGTACAGGCGACACGTACTCGGTGTCCCGGCATCGTCTATGCCACGCCGTCCGTGGGCGACGCAGACCGCGGAATTCCTCCGGCTCGCCCTCGGGAAAAGCTCCGGTGGGCCCGCTCGATGAGTTCGATCGTCCCCCTGGTCCCGTCGAGTCGGATCCGGTCACCGGTGGCGAGTGTCCGGGAGGCGGTACGGGTGTTGACGACGCAGGGGATGCCGAGCTCCCGGGCGACCACGGCCGTGTGGCTCATGAGCCCGCCGATGTCGGAGACGAGCCCGGCCGAGAGGAACATGAGCGAAGCCCAGGCCGGGTCGGTGTGGCGGGCGACGAGGATCTCGCCCTCGTCGATGTCGTCGACGTCGCCAGGGTCGAGGACGACGCGCACGCGTCCCTGGACCACGCCCGGGCTGGCGCCGATGCCGGTGATCCCCGTTCCACCGTCCGTCGGGGTCACGGCCGCCGCCGCCTCCGGCTCTCCCTGCCAGAACTCGGGCAGGTCCAGGGTGAGGTAGTGCTCGTGGAACCGGCGGCGCTCGGCGGCGCGGGCCGCGGCGTCGTCGGGCCAGCCGGAACGGAGATCGTCGAGCGTGAGGAAGAACACGTCCGAGGCGTCGGACAGCACGCCCTCGGCGGCCTTGACCGTCCCGAGGCGGCGGGCGGCCAGACGGGTCACGTCGACCCCCTGCAGAAAGGCGACCTTGCCCACCCCCCGCAGCGGGATGTAGCGGGCGCCGAGGCCGAGCACGAGGCGGGCCACCGGCCGACGGGCCCGGGGCAACGAGGCGAGGAACTCCGTCTCGAGCCGCTCACGGCGCTCGATCTGGTCGCGCTCGAGCGACGGCGGGTCGGCGTCGTCAGGCCTCGACCGGTAGCTCTCCAGGAGGCGCCGCACCGGCTCGGGGTTCTCCCGCCAGACGACCGAGGAGATGTCCCCCTCACGGGGCCCGTGGTAGCCGTGGAGAGCCAGGAACCGCTCCAGCGTCACCCGGCCGCGGGAGCAGTCCCACAGGGCCCGCAGCAGCGCCGTCTCCTCGTGGCCGCCATGGCCTCCCATCAGCTCCTGGGCGGAGAACGCGGTGCCGGCGCACATCTTCCCGAGCAGGTCGTAGACCGGCTGCACCGCCCCGAGCGTGAGGACCGTGTGGTGGTAGATGACCCGGGCGAACTCCTCCGCTCCCTCGAGGAGCAGCCGGCGGGCCCCTTCGCCATCGAGGCCCGGCGCCACATCCACGCTCCGCTCCCACACGGCGGCCATCCTGCGCCGGCTGGCCCTGATCCAGCGCGGCCCCTGCACCCACGGGATGGCAGCCCGGGCCGCCACCCTCGGGTAGTAGCGGCGGGCGGGGCGGCTCCG
>JAUZEY010000542.1 GCA_030838785.1 Actinomycetota bacterium
TTGGTCAGGATCGACAGCGTCGCCGGCATGATCAGGGCGGCGCCGATGCCCATGACGGCCCGGAGGGCGATGAGCTGGCCGGAGGAGCTGGAGAAGGCGGCCACGGTGGAGGCGCCGCCGAAGATGATGAGCCCGGCCGTCAGCGCGCCCTTGCGCCCGAACCGGTCGCCGATGGCGCCGGCCGTGAGCAGGAGCCCGGCGAAGACGAGGCCGTAGGCGTCCACCACCCACTGCAGGGCGCTGTTGCTGGCGTGCAGGTCGCGCACCAGGGTCGGCAGCGCCACGTTGAGGACCGTGTTCCCGACCACGACGATGACGAGGCTCAGGCAGAGGACGACCAGCGTCCACCACCGCTTGCCGTGGTCGTAGCTCTCATCCACCATGCCGGATCCTCCCTGCCGCCCGAGCCGATGAAGAGCCCGGGGTCGAAACGAGACGATACCGTATCGTCTCGTTCCCCAAACCCCTTGAGGACCACGCCGATTCCTTGGTCCGTGAGGTTTGTCCAACCTCGACCACTCCCGGGCCCATCCCGGGCGCCGTAAGGTTTGCCGGGCTTTCGACCAGGGAGGGCGGATGACGGAGGCGGCGACCAGAGCGGGAGCGGTGCCGGTGCCCCCGGCGGTGGAGGGTGACTTCTACGATCTCGCCGCCCTGCTCGACGAGGAGGACCGGCTGCTCCTCAAGCGGGTGCGGGCGTTCATGGAGGAGCACGTCGCTCCGATCATCAACGTCTACTGGGGCAAAGCCGAGTTCCCGTTCGAGGTGTTGCCGGCCATGGCCGAGCTGGGCATCGCCGGCCTGGCCTACTCCGGCCACGGCTGCCCCGGCCGGACCTTCCTGGCCGACGGGTTCGTGGCCATGGAGCTGGCCCGGATCGACCCGTCGATGGCCACCTTCATGGGTGTCCACGGCGGCCTCGCCATGGGATCGATCCACCTGTGCGGCTCCGAGGAGCAGAAGGCGCAGTGGCTCCCGCCGATGGCCCGGATGGAGAAGATCGGCGCCTTCGGCCTCACCGAGCCCGACGTCGGCTCGGGCGCCGCCGGCGGCCTCACCACGACGGCGAGGCAGGACGGCGACACCTGGATCCTCCACGGCGTCAAGAAATGGATCGGCAACGCCACCTTCGCCGACGTCACCGTCATCTGGGCCCGCGACGTCGAGGACGGCAACGTAAAGGGCTTCCTGGTCGAGAAGGACACGCCCGGTTTCTCGACCGAGAAGATGGAGCACAAGATCGCCCTCCGGGCGGTGCAGAACGCCATCATCACCCTCGACGGCGTGCGGGTCCCGGAGGCGATGCGCCTCCAGCAGGCCAGCTCCTTCCGTGACACCGCCAACGTCCTGCGCATGACCCGGGCCAGCGTCGCCTGGCAGGCCGTGGGCTGCGGCCGGGGCGCCTACGAGCACGCCCTGCGCTACTCCACGAAACGGGAGCAGTTCGGACGGGCCATCGGCGGCTTCCAGCTGGTGCAGGACCAGCTCGTCCGCATGCTGGGCAACGTGACGGCTTCCCTGTGTATGGTCACCCGCCTGTCCCAGCTCCAGGACGCCGGCACCATGACCGACGAGCAGGCCAGCCTGGCCAAGGCCTTCTGCACCGTGAAGGCCCGGGAGACCGTGGGCCTGGCCCGGGAGCTCCTGGGCGGCAACGGCATCCTCCTCGAGCACGACGTGGGCCGCTTCGTGGCCGACGCCGAGGCCATCTACTCCTACGAGGGCACGAGGGAGATCAACACCCTGATCGTCGGACGGGCCATCACCGGCCTCAGCGCCTTCGTCTAAGCCAGCAGGGCGTCGGCCAGCTCGACCGGGTGGGACAGCATCGGGCTGTGGCCGGCGGGGAGCTCGACCGGCTCGACGCCGAGGACCTCGCGGGCGATCCGGCGGGAGCAGTCCGGGGTCACGACCTCGTCGTCGGTGCAGACGATCGACACCAGCTCGCAGTCGGGCCAGCGGTCGAGGGGGCAGGGCTCCCGGCTGGTCGTCCACACCTGGGGCCGCAGCCGGGTTGCGGCCCACCGGGCCGTCTCAGGGTCGCAGGCCCGGTAGAACGCCCGGACCGCCACCTCCGGGTCCCACCAGACGGCGCCATGGTCGCCGACGTGGCGGGGCAGGTTGTTGAACTCCTCGGTGGTGGTCCCGGGCTCGGCGCCCATGACCTCGCCCAGGCTGTGGCCTGGGCGGGGTATGAGCGCGGCGAGGAAGACCACCTTCCGGACGGGCCGGATGAGCGGTACCACGGCGGCGGTGATCCCGCCCAGGGAGTGGCCGACCACGACGACGTCGTCGGCGCCGCCCAGCGAGTCGGCCACCAGCTTGGCGTTGTCGACGATGGTGGCGGCCGGGTCGTCGCAGGGCAGGTCGACGGCCACCGCCCGGTGCCCCCGCCGCTCCAGCTCCGCCGCCAGCGGTTCCCAGCACCACGCGCCGTGCCATGCCCCGTGGATCAATGCGAACGTCGTCATGGCGACGGCGCGCCCAGCGCCTCGTCGAGAAGCCGGTTCAGCACCTGGGGGTTGCCCCGGCCCTTCATCTCGGCCATCACCTTGCCCATGAAGAAGCCCCGCAGCTTCTTGCGGTCCTTGTCCTCCCCGCTCCGGTAGCGCTCGACCTCGGCCGGGTGGGTGGCGAGCACGGCCGCCACCGCCGCCTCCAGCGAGCCCTCGTCGCTCACCTGGGCCAGGCCCCGCTCGGCCACGATGGCCGCCGGGGAGCCGCCGCCGCTCAGCGCCGCGCCGAGCACCTCCTTGGCCAGCGGGCGCGACAGCGTCCCGTCCGCCACCAGCCCCACGAGCTCGGCCAGGCCGCCGGGCGACAGCGCCAGTTCGGCCGGCGCCGCCCCCGTCTCCCTCACGTTGGCCAGCAGGTCACCGGTCACCCAGTTGGTCACGTCCCGCCCCGCCAGGCCTGCGGCGCCCGCCGCGCTCGCAGCCACCGCCGCCTCGGCATAGTCGGCCAGGCCCGGCGTGCCGACGAGGACGCCGGCGTCGACGTCGGAGATACCCCACGCTTCGACGAGGCGCGTCTTCCGGGCTGCCGGCAGCTCGGGCATGGCCGCCCGGACCTGCTCCCGCCACTCGGCCGACGGCGACAGGGGCACGAGGTCGGGCTCGGGGAAGTAGCGGTAGTCGTAGGCCTCCTCCTTGCTGCGCAAGGAATACGTGCGGCCGGCGTCCTCGTCCCAGTGGCGTGTCTCCTGGACGACCGCCTCGCCCGCCTCCAGCACGTCGGCCTGGCGCCCGGCCTCGTACTCCAGCGCCCGGACCAGCGACCGCAGCGAGTTCATGTTCTTGATCTCGGCCCTTGTGCCGAGCTTCTCCGACCCCGCCGGCCGGAGCGAGATGTTGGCGTCGATGCGGAGCGAGCCCTCCTCCATCTTCACGTCGGACACGCCGATGGCCTCCAGCACGCCGCGCAGCTCGGCCACGTAGGCCCGGGCCCCCTCCGCCGAGCGCAGGTCGGGCTTGCTCACGATCTCCAGCAGCGGGACGCCGGCCCGGTTGTAGTCGACGAGGCTGTGGTCGGCGCCGTGGATCCTCCCGCCCCCGCCGCCGACGTGCGACGTCTTGCCGGTGTCCTCCTCCAGGTGGGCCCGTTCGACGCCGACGCGCTGGGCTGTGCCGTCGGGGCCGGGCACGGCCAACCAGCCGTTGCCGCACACCGGTTCGTCGTACTGGCTGATCTGGAAGTTCTTCGGCATGTCGGGGTAGAAGTAGTTCTTCCGGTGGAAGATCGACTCCTCGGGGATGTCGCAGTGCAGCGCTTCGCCGACTCGCAGCGCGAACTCCACGGCACGTTCGTTGAGGACGGGCAGCGAGCCCGGCAGCCCGAGGCACACCGGGCAGACGTAGGTGTTGGGCTCGGCGCCGAAATCGTTGCGGCAGCTGCAGAACAGCTTCGTCCTCGTGGCCAGCTCGCAGTGGACCTCGAGCCCGATCACCGTCTCCCACCCGCTCATGCCGGCCCTCCGAGGTTCGGACGGCCCAATGACGGACGGCTCGTGAAGGCGAACCCCGCTTCCAGCGACCGGGCGGCCCGCAGCAGCACCGCTTCGCCGAGCGCCGGCGCCAGTACCTGCACGCCGATCGGCAGGCCGCCGCCGTCGAGCCCGGCCGGCACGGAGATGGCCGTGGCGCCGGTCAGGTTGGTGGGGATCGTGCACACGTCGGACAGGTACATGGCCAGCGGATCCGACGTCTTCGCCCCCAGCTCGAAGGCCGTGGTCGGCGACGTCGGGGCCAGCAGGACGTCGAAGCGCTCGTAGGCCCGGGCGAAATCTCGGATGATCAGCGTGCGGACCCGCTGCGCCTGGCCGTAGTAGGCGTCGTAGTAGCCGGCCGACAGGGCATACGTCCCGAGCATGATGCGCCGCTTCACTTCGGCGCCGAACCCGGCCTCCCGGGTGAGCGCGTTCATGGTCGCCACTTCCGGCGCGTCGGCCCGCAGCCCGTAGCGGACACCGTCGTAGCGGGCCAGGTTCGACGACGCCTCGGCCGGGGCGATGATGTAGTACGCCGAAAGGCCGTACTCCACGCTCGGCACCGACACCGTGTCGACCTCGGCCCCGGCCTTCTCGAACAGGTTCCGGGCCGCCTCCACCGCGGCGCGCACCTCGGGCTGGATGCCGTCGACCTCGGCCAGCTCCGACACCACGCCCACCCGCAGTCCGGCCACGCCCTCCTCGAGACGGGCCAGGGCCGGCTCCGGCTCGGACGGGATCGACGTGGAATCGAGCGGGTCGTGGCCCCACATGGCCTCCAGCAGCAGGGCGGTGTCGGCCACGGTGGTGGCGAACGGCCCGGCCTGGTCGAGGCTCGAGGCGTAGGCCACGATGCCGTAGCGGGAGACCCGCCCGTAGGTGGGCCGCAGCCCCACCACCCCGCACAGCGCGGCCGGCTGGCGGATCGATCCGCCGGTGTCGGTGCCCAGCGCCAGCGGGGCGAAGCGGGCCGCCACCGCAGCCGCGCTGCCGCCCGACGACCCGCCCGGCACCCGGGTCGTGTCCCAGGGGTTGGCCGTCGGGAAGAACCCCGAGTTCTCGTTCGAGCTGCCCATGGCGAACTCGTCGAGGTTCGTCTTGCCGATGACGACGGCGCCCGCCGCCCGCAGCCGGGCCACGACCGTCGAGTCGTAGGGCGGGCGCCAGCCCTCCAGGATGCGCGACCCGGCCGTCGTCGGCAGATCACTGGTGCAGAACATGTCCTTCACCGCCACCGGCACGCCGGCCAACGGGCCGAGGACGTCGCCCCGGGCCCGGGCGGCGTCGACTTCGGCCGCCGCCGCCCGGGCGGTGTCGGAGGCGACGCAGAGGAACGAGCGCACCTCCCCGTCCAGCGCCTCGATGCGGGCCAGGTGGGCCTCGGTCACCTCGGCCGCCGACACCTCGCCCGAC
>JAUZEY010000537.1 GCA_030838785.1 Actinomycetota bacterium
GTCGCCGCAACCGCCGGGCCGGCTCGGCCGTCTACGACTACGGCGCCATGAAGCTGACCGAGGCCGGGATCCCGCCCAGTTTCCAGCTGACCCTGATCAACGCCCTGGAGTCCTACGCCACCGGCGCGGTGCTCTACGGCCTGAACGCCCCCGCCGCCGCCTGGGAGGCCTCCCTCCCCCCCGACGGCTGCGTGCACCTCCGCCGAGCCCTGCAATCCGACACCCTCGACGAAGAAACGCGCTTCGACCTCGGCTGCCGTGCCCTCCTCGAAGGCCTCGCCGCCCGGGCCGGGGCTGCCGGCTCCGACCGAACCCGTTGAACCTCTCCCGAAAATTCTGGGCACCGCCGGTTGATCGGTCGTGAAGGTCGCCACCAACGGGGTGCAAGGCTCAGACGAGAGAGCCTCACCGGCTGGGGTCGGGCGCGTGTGTGCGTCCACGCCCAGATGGGAGGCGGAGGAGGTGAGGTCGGTGCAGCGACGTTGGATCCGGCGGGTATCGCCGCGGGCACTGCTGGTGGCGCTGAGCAGCGTGGCCATGGTGCTGGCGCTGGTCGCCGTGTCGCAGGCCGGCCCGGGATCGCCGACGGCTCTCTCGGTGGCGACGATGTCGGGCGGGCCGTCGGCCGTTGTGCCCGGTCTCGGCGCCGCCCTGTCCAGCGGCGAAGCGGCCTCGCCGCCGGTGGCCGACGGGTCGACGACCACCACCGCCGGAGCGGAACGGGCCGCCACGGCCGCCGCCCTGGTCGCCACGCCGCCCTGTCCCAAGACGTCCGACCCCGGACGCCCCTGCCGGCCCCCCTGCGACCCCGCCGCCTGCTGCCAGGCCTCGAAGCCCTGCCCCCCGCCGTGTCCGCAGTCCGCTCCGCCGACGGGGCCGTCCAAGGGCCCCCCGCCCTGCCCGCAGCCCGCCTCCGCTGGCACGACAGCAACGTGTCCCCCGCCCTGTTCCTCGTCCGGCTCGGCCAACTCGACGTCGGCGTGCCCGCCGCCCTGCGCCAAGCCGGCCGCCCCCGCCACCGGCGGGGCCGCGGCCCCGAACCGGCCCCCGTGCCCCCCGCCCTGCTCCGGCGCCCCCCAGCCGGACGGGTCGTGCCCGCCCCCCTGTAAGCCCGGCGCAACGACCGACGCCCAGACGGGCCGGCCGTGCCCGCAGCCCTGCCCGCAGTACGCCACGGCCGACGGCCGCCCGGCGTCCTGCCCGCCGCCCTGCGCCTCCTCGACCGCACCGGCCGGAACCCCGGCCGCCGCCGGCAACTCGCCGACCTACGCCTGCCCGCCGCCGTGCTCCTATCCCACCGAAGCGGACGGCGGCATCGGCTCGACGCCCCCCAACCAGGCTGCGCCGACCTCCTCCTGCCCGCCGCCCTGCTCCGACGTCGCCGACGCCGCCGACGCCGCCGGCTCCGCAGGCCCCTGCCCCCCGCCCTGCGACTCGGCGGGTCCGGCTCCGGCCACCCCCACGGCCGAGCCGGTCCCGCCGAGCCGGTCCTGCCCCCCGCCGTGCCCGGGCCCGAAGGCCTGCCCGCCGCCCTGCCCGTCCGCCGCTCCGACCAGCCAGCCGTGCGCACCCCCCTGCGCCCAGCCGGCCGGCGGCGGGTCGGCGGCGGGGGCCTTCGCCCCGTGTCCGGCGCCGTCCGGGGTGGAAGGTCGGGTCACCGCCGGGCCCACGTGCCCCGTCCAGCGGGCTGACCAGCCCTGCCCCGACAAGCCGGTCGAGACGACCCTGCGCCTCCTGAGCAAGGACGGCTCCGTCGCCGCCACCGGGAAGTCGGCCGCCGACGGCACGTTCCGCATCGCCGTGGCCCCCGGCAGCTACCGCCTCGTGGCCGACTGGCCGAGCCGGGTCGGTGGCTGCAGCCCCGTCGACGTCACCATCGAGCAGGGCCGCTTCACCCACGCCGACGTGAGCTGCGACACCGGCATCCGCTAGCCGACCGGCCGCCCCCGAACGGCCCCGCCGCCGCCAACCGGCGTTCCCCACCCGGCCATACAGCGGATAACGAACGCCGGTTTCAGCCACCGCCCCGCCGCCGCCAACCGGCGTTCCCCGCCCGGCCATACAGCGGAAAAGGAACGCCGGTTGGGCGGAGGGGTCAGGCGGACGGGTCGACGATCCAGACGTCGTCGCCGAGTTTCTCTTCCAGGGTGCGGACCAGCTTGCCGAGGCCGGGGTCTTTTCCGTCCCAGACCACCAGGCCCTCGTCGGCGTGCTTGGCCAGCCAGGCGTCGCGGCGGGCGAGGGCGGCGCCGAACTTCTGCTTGCTGTCGGGGGCTGTCCGCTCGAGGAGGACGGCGGCGCCGGCGTGGCGGATCAGCTCGGCGTAGCGGTCCTGCGACGACGACGGCCATTGGCGCTCGGGCGCCGGATAGGGCTGCACGGCCACGTAGGGGACACCGGCCTTCCGGGCCGCCTCGGCGGCCAGCTGCTCGGCGCCGAGGAGCAGGCCCGTCAGCAGCCACAGGTCGGGGTACAGCTCCCTCTTGGCCGCCAGGATCTCGGCCAGCTGATCCCGCACCCGCGCCGCCACCGGGTTCTCGTCGTAGCCCCCGAGCTCCGGCGGCCGGTGCCCGAAGGCCGCCACCAGCCGTCCGCCGGGGAGGCGGGCGTCGCGACCGGCCGGGAGGTCGGCGGGCCCGAGGTCCTCCTCGTCCGGCAGGGTGTCGCCGCCCCGGGTCCGCTGCGTGAGCGAGGCCTCCACCGCCAGACGGTCGACGACGTCGTTCATGGGATCCGAGCTGTGCCCCTTGACCCAGGTGAACTCGACCTCCCCCGCCCGGCGCCGGTACTCGTTGATCAGCGGCTCCCACAGGTCCCGGTTGGCCACCGGCTTCTTCTGGCTGTTGGTCCAACCCCGCTTCAGCCACCCCTCCCACCAGCGGTCCCGGAAGCAGTTCACGACGTAGGTCGAGTCGCTGCGGACCTCGAGCGGGCCGTCGAGCGACCGCAGCGCCGACAGCACCGCCTGGAGCTCCATCCGCTGGTTGGTCGACTGCGCCTCGGCGCCGCTCTCGAACGGGCCCGACGGCGCCACGGCCCACGCCCAGCCGCCCGGCCCGGGGTTTCCCGAGCAGGCGCCGTCGGTGTAGACGACCCGCTGTGTGCTCACCCCGGGTTGCTACCACAGCCCCCACAGGGGCGACGGAATCTCCGGCCGCCCGGGCTCAACCCGGGCCCGATTCGCGCCGATGTGTGGGGAGCAAGTTCGGGAAGACGCCACGAGAGGAACACCGCCGTGCAGGACAAAGCCCACCGCCTCAGCACCCTCGCCGACCACCCCGGTACCCACCCGGTCATGGCCGGCCGGATCCGCTCGTCGGTGCGCCGCTACGAGCGCCGCTCGCGCCTGGCCGCCCTGGCCGCCCACCCGAACACGAACCCCGCCGTCGCCGGTCGGATCTTCCGGGCCCTCGCCAACGAGGCCGGCAAGCGCTCGACGACCGCCTGAGTCTCACCCTGTTTGCCCCTCTGGGGTCAGGTAAAGCCGCCGAGTAGGGCCGGCCGCGCCGTAGCCCGCGACGATCCCCTCCGTCGCGGGCTACGAACGCTCGACGGGCTCAGGGCCCGTCCCGCTCCTCGCCCCCGGAATGGCTCGGGCCGCCGGACGGGCCGGCAGCCACGGCCTGGAGCTTGGCGTCGACCCGCATCCGGTACTCGCCGAAGAACGCCTTGCCGATGGCCAGGATCGGGTTGGCCAGCAGGGCCCCGACGAAGCCGCCGGCCGCCGCCCCGGCCAGCACCGCCGTCATGTTGGCGAGGGGCGAGATCTTGATCGTCCGCCCGGTGATCACCGGCTGGAGGACGTTGTTCTCCAGCTGCTGGTAGACGAGGAACAGCCCGGCGGCTATGAGCCCGGTATGGAGGCCGCTGGTGAGCGACAGCGCAACCAGCGTCGCGCCGCCCATGAACCCGCCGATCTGGGGAACGATGTTCCACAGGCCCGACCACACGCCGACCAGCGGCGCCAGGGGTGTCCCGATCATCAGGCCGATGGTGGTGACGGCGGCGGCGTTGACCACCGCCACGAAGCCGGTACCGGCGGCGTAGCGACCGACGACCTTGTAGGCGAGATCGCCGAAGTGGTCGAGCTCGGCGTGGAGCCGGTCGGGGAGGACGTCGCGCAGGTCGTGGGTCAGGCGCGGCCCGTCCAGCAAGGCCGTGATCGCCACCAGGAGCACCCAGAACACCGTCACCAGGCCGTCACCGGCCGACTGGACCAGGCCGTGGAGCGCCTTGTCGCTGGTGGCGAGCGTGTCGGGCAGCTGGTCGAGGAAGTCGGCCACCCGCTGGTCGATGCCGTTGGCCCGGATGGCCCGTCCGGCGAACGGGAGGTCGTCGAGGTCGCCGATGACCTGCGAGACCTGGGGCCCCACCTGGCGGAGCTGGTTGACGGCCCGGGGCACGGCGAGAACCCCGAACGCTGACGTGGCCATGAGGAAGCCGCCGGCCACGACCGTCACCGCCGTCGCCCGCCGCACGTGGAGGCGGCGCATGGCGGCGCCGACCACCGGGTTGAGGGCCAGGGCCAGGAACGTGCCGAGCGAGAACCGGATGAGGACGGCCGGGATGTCGGTCAGCATCGAGTAGGCGATGACGAGGGCCACGATGACCAGCAGGGCGAAAACGATCGACCGGGGGGCGATGTCGACCACCACATGGCGGACGGGCCGGTCGGACGGGGGCGGCGGCGCCGGCGTGACCAACCCGGCGACGACGACCTCTCCCGTCGGGAAAGGGTCGTCGGTGCGGGCAGCATCGTCGGTCCGGGGGGCGTCGTCGGTCACGGTGTCCCCGGGGCGGGGGCCGGGGCGGGAGCCGGACCGGGAGCCGGACCGGGAGCCGGACCGGCTCCGGTGGCCGGCGCCGGCACGGTGAAGAGCTCGTCGAGGCCCCGGGTCAGGTCGCCCGAGAGATTGATCCGGCGGGCCTCGGCCAGCGCCGCCCCGAAGGCGGCGGCCAGGAACACCCCGACCACGGCGCCGGTGATGCGCCCGACGTGGAGCCCGGTCATCACCGCCACGGTGAGGAGGAGCCGGCTCAGGTCGACGCTGCGCTCGGCGATCCACCGCCGCCGGGCCAGCGCCGCCACTCCCAGCCAGACCACGAGGACGACGGCCGCCACCCACCCCCGCCCCCGGCTCTCGGCCGCCGCCAGACCGATGATGGGGACGTAGCCGACGACGAGGCCGAGCACCGGGATCAGGCTCCACACACCGACCCACAGTCCGAGGACCGACGGCGCCGGCACGTGGAGCACCTGGGCCACCACGGCCGCCACCGCCCCCGACACCACCGCCAGGGCCAGGGTGCGCCGGGTGTAGCGGGTGCCGCCCTGGTAGGCGGCGGTGACGACCCGTTCCAGCGCCCGCCGCACCCGCCGGTGGCGGAACAGACCGATGGCGCCCTCCACCGACTGCGGCCCCCGGGTGATGGTGAAGATCGTCAGGATCGTCACCAGCAGGGCGCCCGTGATGCGGCTGGCGCCGGCGGCGGGGTTGTCGGTGCCGAGCACGATGCGGGCCGGCAGCTGGCCCAGCCACTCCCGGACCCGGGGCTCCACGTTGGCCTGCTCGATGAAGCGCCGGACGGCGTTCTCCGGCTGCAGGCCGGTGCGGAGCCGCTCGATCCGGGCCGGCACGGCCTGCTTCAGCCGGCCCGTCTCGGCCACGAGATCGCGGATCTCGACCGCGGTGAGCAGGGCGAAGCCGACGATCACCACCAGCACGGTGAGGGCGGCGGCGATGCCAAGCGGCATGCGGCGGGCGAAGCGCAGGGTGAGCGGGCGCAGCAGGGCGGCCAGCGTCCCGGCCACCACCACCCGCTCCAGGACCTGGGCCGCGGCGTTGACCATGACGACCGCCCCGATGGCGAGGAGGGCGAGGGCGACGGCGAGGAGGATCGTCCGGGGCCGGACGACGACGATCACCCGCTCCGCGCTCACCGTCGAATCGTAGGTTTTTGCGGAATCGTAGGGGTGGGGGACCGTAAAGTTTGGCCATGCAGACCTCGTGGCACGGCGAGGGCGGCGCCTGGTTCACCCGCCTGCGGGGGCGCCAGGTGTTCGGCGAGCCCCGGATCAACAAGGGCACCGGCTTCCCGCCCGAGGAACGGGAGGCGCTGGGGCTGGCGGGGCTCATGCCCCACACGGTGTTCAGCCTCGACCAGCAGGTGGCCCGCTCCTACGCCCAGTACTCGGCCCAGCCGACGGATCTGCTCAAGAACGTGTTCCTCACCGCCTTGCACGACCGGAACGAGGTCCTGTTCTACCGGCTCCTCACCGACCACCTGCGGGAGATGCTCCCGATCGTCTACACGCCGACCGTCGGCGAGGCCATCGAGCGCTACAGCCACGAGTACCGCCGGCCCCGGGGGGTGTACCTGTCGGTCGACGCCCCGGAGCTGATCGAGTCGTCGCTGGCCGCCACCGACCTCGACCCCGACGAGGTCGACCTGATCGTGGCCACCGATGCCGAGGCCATCCTCGGCATCGGCGACTGGGGCGTGGGCGGCATCGCCATCGCCGAGGGGAAGCTCGTCGTGTACTGCGCCGCCGGCGGCATCGACCCCAACCGGGCCATCCCCGTCATGCTCGACGTGGGCACCAACCGCCAGGAGCTCCTCGACGACCCGCTCTACCTCGGCAACGCCCATCCCCGGGTCGACCGCGACACCTACGACCGGTTCATCGACGCCTACGTCACCGCCGCCACCAAGCTGTTCCCCGACGCCCTGCTCCACTGGGAGGACTTCGGGCCGTCCAACGCCCACCGCATCCTCGACCGCTACCGGGACCGGATCCTCACCTTCAACGACGACATCCAGGGGACAGGCGCCGTGAACCTGGCCGCGGTGCTGTCCGGGGTGGCGGTGTCGGGCGTGCCCCTGGCCGAGCACCGGGTGGTGATCTTCGGGGCCGGCAGCGCCGGGAGCGGGATCGCCCGCCAGCTGCGCGACGCCATGGTCGGCTGCGGCCTGAGCGAAGCGGAGGCCACGGCCCGGATCTGGGCCGTCGACCGGGCCGGCCTCCTGACCGACGACATGGAGGACCTGCGCAGCTTCCAGCGCCCCTTCGCCCGTCCGGCGGCGGAGGTCGCCGACTGGGCCCGGGACCCGAGCCTGGGCGGCCCCGGCGGGGCCGGCGGGGCCGGCGGGGCCGGCGGGGCCGGCGGCGGAGGCGGGGCCGGCGGCGGAGGCCGGGCTGGCGGCGGAGGCGGGGCCGGAGGCGGAGGCGACGCCGGCGCGGCGCCGGCGGTCGGGGCGGGCGGCCGGGCGGGCGGCGGCATCGCGCTCGAGGAGGTCGTGCGGCGCGTCGCCCCCACCATCCTGGTCGGGACGTCGACCCGGGCCGGCGCCTTCACGGAGACGATCGTGCGGGCTATGGCCGGGCGGTGCGAGCGACCGATCATCCTGCCGCTGTCGAACCCGACGCGGCTGGCCGAGGCCGTCCCGTCCGACCTGCTCCGCTGGACGGACGGCCAGGCGCTGGTGGCCACCGGCAGCCCGTTCGAGCCCGTAACCCACGACAAGATCACGTACGTGATCGGCCAGGCCAACAACGCCCTGATGTTCCCCGGCCTCGGGCTGGGGGCGGTGGTCGCCCGGGCCAGCCGGGTCACCGACCGGATGATCTTCGCCGCCGCCCGGGCCATCGCCGACCGGGTCGACGCCACCACCCCTGGCGCCTCGCTGCTCCCCCAGGTCAACGACGTCCGGGAGACCTCGGTCGCCGTCGCCACCGCCGTCGTCCGGGCCGCCGCCGAGGACGGCGTCGCCCGGGCCCGGCTCGAGCCTGACCTCCCCGCCCAGGTCCGCCGCTCGATGTGGGAGCCGGTCTACCGCCCCGTCCGCCCCGCCTGACCCGGCACCCGTCTCAACCGGCGTTCTTTTACCGGGATACAGCGGATATCGAACGCCGGAACGGTGCGGACGGCCGGCCGGGGCCAACCGGCGTTCATTTACCGGGATACTGCGGATATCGAACGCCGGAACGGTGCCGACGGCCGGC
The DNA here is from genome assembly GCA_030838785.1 of Actinomycetota bacterium. Lineage (GTDB taxonomy): Bacteria > Actinomycetota > Acidimicrobiia > IMCC26256 > BP-133 > BP-133. Next base: position 8,006 of record JAUZEY010000537.1, read on the forward strand.
CGGGGCCAACCGGCGTTCTCTTACCGGGATACAGCGGATATCGAACGCCGGAATCGGGAGGATGGCTCCGGGTCGGCCCGGTTCCGGCGGCCGCGCCAGGATGTGGGCCATGGACTGGGCGACGGCGGCCTCGATGGCCACGGCGGTGGGGACCTTGGTGCTGGCCATCGCCACGTTCGTGTCGGTGCGATCCGCCAACCGGGCCGCCCGGGTGGCGGAACGGACGCTGCTGGCCGGGATCCGTCCGCTGATGGTGCCGTCCCGGCGGCAGGACCCGGAGCAGAAGGTCGGCTTCGCCGACAACCGGTGGGTCCACGTCCCGGGCGGGGAGGCGGCGACCGACGTCTCCGACGAGGCCATCTACCTGGTGATCTCGCTCCGCAACGTCGGCAGTGGCCTCGGCGTCCTCCACGGCTGGCGGTTCACCGCCGAGCGGCTGTTGGGGGGCGACGACGAGCATGCGCCCCTCGATCAGTTCCGCCGGCTGGCCCGCGACCTCTACATCCCCGCCTCGGACATGGGCTGGTGGCAGGGCGCCTTCCGGGACCCGTCCGAACCGGACTTCGCTGCCGCCCGGGACGCCGTCGCCGCCCGGCAACCCATGACGATCGAGCTCCTTTACGGCGACTACGAGGGCGGCCAGCGGGTCATCAGCCGCTTCACCCTGATCCCGGCCGGTGAGGACCGCTGGCTGGCCTCGGTCTCCCGCCACTGGAACATCGACCGCCCCGACCCCCGCTGATGGATTTCACGACGATCGAGGTGTCGGCTGCGGGGTCTCGCGGCGCGATCACGCTCAACCGGCC
>JAUZEY010000551.1 GCA_030838785.1 Actinomycetota bacterium
CGGCTGCGTCGTTCGGCCCGCGATACCAACACCCCCCTGCGCCGCCTCGCCGAGGACATCGTCGCCGCCACCCAGCCCCCGTCCCCGGGAGGGTCAGCGGCCACTGATGATGCCTGAAGACCTGAGCGACACACTCAATCGGGCCCGCCGCGACGCCATGCTGTCCATCGGGGCGTTGTGGCTGCGCTACTTCGAACTCGGCGGGATGGGCACCGCCATCGAACTCGAGGCCTACCTCTACGGCGCGCTGCGACCGAGCGCCGCCGAGTACGACGTGATCGCCCAGGCCCTCAACGAACGCTTCGTCCAGCTCGGCGGCATCTACACCATCCCCTTCTCCGACGACTAGAAGACGTCAGCGGGGGACGCCGCCTGGTCGGATAGCGGACCGTCGTCGACCTCCAAGCTGGACAGCACTTCGTGGAGACGCCGGGCGAGCCGTTCGTGCTTGGAGACTCCGGCTCCGATCGGGAACTCCGCCAGCCGCAGTCCGGTCTGGCTCCGGGTCGGATGGTCCCGCTTGGCCCGGTACATGGCGGAGTCGGCGGCGTGGATGAGGGTCGCCGGCTGATCGGTTCCGGCCGAGACGGCGACGCCGATGCTGGCCGTGACCCGCAGCTGTGAGTCGCCGACGTCGAAGGGGACTTCGAACGCCGCCCGGACGCGGGCGACGATGGCCGGCGCGTCGGACGCCCGTTCCAGGTCTTCGCACACGACGACGAACTCGTCGCCGCCCCAGCGCCCCAGCGTGTCCGCCGGCCGGACCGCCGGTCGGAGCCGATCGGCGACCCGCACCAGGAGCTCGTCGCCGGCCAGGTGACCCCAGGTGTCGTTGATCTGTTTGAAGTCGTCGAGGTCGACGAAGATGACCGCCGCCAGCGCTGAGCGCCGACCGGCCCGGGCCAGGGCGAGCTGAAGGTGGTCGAGGATGAGGGAACGGTTGGCGAGGCCGGTCAGGGGATCGTGGAGGGCGGCGTGGCGGCTCGCCTCCACCGACCGCAGCAGCTTGGCGATCGTCTCGGCCGCCAAGGCGAACCCGTCGCCGTTGCGGCGGGCAGCACCGCCGAGGACCCGGCCGTCGGGGCCGGTGAAGGCCTGCCGGAGGAGCGCGGCGGCGTCACCGAGGAACGGCTCCAAGGCCGCCGGGGGCGCCGCGGCCGGGTCGACTCTCCCCAGCGCGGCCTGCTCGTCCGCCGCCGCGCTCTGCCCGGCCAGGGACCGCTCGAAGAGCGGCCGGGGCCGCTGGAACAGGGGGCAGCTCCGTTCGGAGCCGGAGAAGGGTTGGGGGACGGAGGCGGGCGGGGTCTGGGCCTCATCTGCCGGCCCGATCCGAGACAGCTCGTCGCGTCTCATCGGGGGCCTTTCAGCGGATGAACGTGGAGATACCGGGCGAGCCGGACCTTTACTGTCTGGCCAGTATCGGTGGCCAGCCTGAAGACTGGAGCCCGCCGCACCCGATTCGCGGCGTTGGCGCGACAGGTCTGTCTCTTTTGGCCTCTCACCGCCCCGAACGCTCCTCAAAGGGGCGTTTTTGATCGGCGGTCGAGCTCGCTCGGGATGTCGGCGGCCCCGCCGGGCTCCCTCGGCCGTGGGCGAGGGGAGCCCGGGGAGGGTCCGCCTGGGCCGGCGCGCTGGAGGGAGGGGGTTCTTCAGCGGCGCCGCTCCTCCTCGGCCGTCACGAGGACGGCCAGAAGGAAGAAGGGGATGAGACCAATGGCGGAACGCTCCACGAGCGCCTTCCCTGGGTCATCCACGATGAATGGATTCACGCCACCAGGGACCGGAGGAGCGCAATCAACGACGGTAACAGGTTTCCGCTCAGTCTGCTTTCGCCGGGATGGCGAGACCTGCCGACGGCCTCAGACGGCCAACTGCTCGTAGGGCAGGTCGGTGAGGACGGCCGGGATCGGGAGCGGGACGGGGGGCAGGCCGGCGCAGAGGCCCTCCCGCCGGGCCGTGCGCAACGACATCGAAACGGTGAGGAAGACGGCCGCCGCGGTGAGGCCCAGGCCGCAGAGCTGCTTCATGGCCAGGAACGGCCCCAGGGGCAGCGACAGGAGTAGAGCCATCGTCAGGACGGCCGACGCCAGGTTGACCCCGGCCCACAGCAATGTCAGCCGCCGGAAGAGCCGGAGAACACCGGGCCGGGCGTGGGCCTCCGGCGTGATGGGCCAGAACTCGCCGGCCAGCGTGGCGATGAGCGGCCGGCCGAGCGCGACCGAGACGAGAAACACGCCGCCCATGACGACGGAGCCGAGGACGGGTTGGAGGAAGTAGACGAACGAGCTGCGGCTGACGACCGCCACCAACGTCCGCATCGTGATACCGATGACGCTCAGCACGAGGATCGGCGGGACGGGGTCGCGACGGGCGATGCGGCGGACGACGGCGGCGTACGCCCAAGACAGCACCGCCACGTAGGCGGCGCCGAGCCCAACCGCCACGAGACAGCCATAGAACAGCACGCCCGGGACGAGGGTCGCCTCCACCAGGTGCGGCCCCGACCTCCGGACGACCGTGGCCAGGATCGCCCGCTTCGAGGGCTCGCTCATGACGTCCTTGCCGACGAGACGGCCCTCCAGAGGGATCGCCCCACGGTACAGGAGCCGGACCGCCGGCGCCCCTTTTGTCCCCCTT
>JAUZEY010000587.1 GCA_030838785.1 Actinomycetota bacterium
CCGGGGCCTTCTATGGTACGGCTGTGGACCTCCAACCGGGTCTGGCCGCCACCATCGAACGGGTGGTCGGCGAGTCCGACACCTCGGCCGCCGCCGGTACGTCCGACGTCGCCATGCTGGCCACGCCGAGCATCATCCTCTTCGCCGAGCAGGCGACCTGGGCCGCCCTCGAGGGCCGCCTCCCCGAGGGCACGAGCGCGGTGGAACACCGGGTCGAGATCAGCCACCTGGCCCCCACCCCGGTCGGCGCCAAGGTCAGGGCGGAGGCCGTCCTCGAAGCCGTCGAGGGGCGCCGCCTCGTGTTCCGGATCTCGGTCAGCGACGACCGGGGGCTGGTCGCCGCCGGCCGCTTCACGCGGGTGCTCGTCTCCAAGGAGAAGTTCATCGAGCGGGCCGGAGACTGCGACTGACCCGTTCCCCGGGCCCCGGGATTGTCCCCCGTAGGGGCTACATCAGGGAACTCGACCGGGGATAGACGTCGGCGGGGTCGGTGAGGACGTTGACCAGCGCCGGCACGCCCGACGCCAGCGCCCGGTCGATGGCGGGACCGATTTCGGCCGGATCGGTCACGAGCTCGCCGTACCCGCCCAGCGCCGTCACCACCTGGTCGTAGCGTGTCCCGGGCCGCAGCTCGGCCACCACGTCGTAGCCGTAGAGGGCCCGCATCGGGTGCTTCTCCAGCCCCCAGATGCCGTTGTTGCCCACGATGGCCACCACCGGCGCCTCGTGGCGGACGAGGGTGTCGAAGTCCATGAGCGAGAACCCCGCCGCGCCGTCCCCCAGCATGAGGAACACCTGGCGGTCGGGCCGCCCCTCGGCCTGGGCGGCCAGCCGGGCGGCCAGGCTGTAGCCCGGGCCCGTCCCCAGGCACCCGTAGGGCCCGGGGTCGAGGAAGGAGCCGGGCGTCTCGCTGTCGACGAACTTGCCGGCGTAGGAGCCGAAGTCGCCGCCGTCGACCACCACCACGGCGTCGGGCTCCATCCGGTCCCGCAGCTCCCCGTAGATCCGGGCGGGGTGGATCGGATCGGCCGTGCTCCGGAGCGTCTCCTGCTCCTTCTCCCGGCGGGCGGTCTCGTCGGCCGCCAGGCGGGCCGCCCACTCCTTGCGTCCGGGGGCGTCGGCCGGCTCGACACCGGCGGCGACGATCCCGGCGAACACCGCCGCCAGCGCGCCGGCGGCGGAGCCGGCCAGCTCCACGTGGGTGGCCACGAGCGACGGGTGCTCGACGAGGTGCACGACCCGGGCCCCGCTGCCCGTGGCCGCTCCCGCCGCCGTTGTCGTGGGGACACCCCCCGTCCCCCGGCCGAACTGCCCGAAGCCGAGCCGGAAGTCGAGCGGCGCCCCGGCCGCGATCACGAGGTCCGCCTCCCGGAGCGCCACCGACCGGGCCCGGGAGAAGGCGAGCGGGTGCGACGCCGGGACCGTGCCCCGGCCCAGCCCGTTCATGAGGACGGGCACCGCGGCGGCCTCGGCCAGCTCCCGGAGGGCACCCTCGGCCCGTTCCCAGTAGACACCGGCCCCGGCCATGATGACCGGCCGCTCGGCGCCGGCCAGGAGCTTGGCCACCCGGGCCAAAGCTTCCGGATCGGGAGCCCGCTCGCCGGCGGGCCGAGCGGTGGCGTCGGCTCCGCCGGCCGCCGACCGGGGGGCCTTGTCGAAGAACTGGTCGACCGGGATGTCGACGAAGCACGGCCCCCGGGGGGCGGCCACCGCCGCGGCCAGCGACGCCGCCACCTCGGCCTCGATGTCACCGGTCTTCGCCGCCGTGGTGGCCCGCTTCGTCACCTCGGCCACGATCGGCACGTGGTCGACCTCCTGGAGGGACCCCGACCCCCAGCGGGCGGCCGGCGCCCGCCCCCCGATCACGACCAGCGGCGAGCCGCAGAAGAAGGCGCTCGTGATGGCGCTCATGCCGTTCGTCACCCCGGGCCCGGCCGTCAGAGCGGCCACGCCGGGGCGGCGGGTGATCTTGGCCCACCCCTCCGCCGCGAACCCGGCCGTCTGCTCGTGGCGCGTGTCGACGAGGCGGATGCCCGCCGCCACGCAGCCGTCGTAGAGGGGGAAGATGTGGCCCCCGGACAGGGTGAAGACGATGTCGACGCCCGCGTCCTGCAGAGCCGCCGCGGCCAATGTTCCCCCGTGCACAGACCCGGGGGGTTGGGGGTGTCCCCCAGAAGCCATATAGCAGACCTTTCCTATCGGGATCCGGCCAGCGACGGCCCGGTGCCGATTAGGCTAAAGCGGATGCAGGGCCGTGCCACATCTGACCCTCCTCCGGGGCGTGAGCAGTCCGGCGCCGCGACGTGGTGGCCCGCCGCCCGGATCGTGGCCAGCGCCGTGATGCTCGGGCTCCTCCTCCCCCGGATGCACCTGCCGTCGCTGCTACCCCCCGGCCACCACGGCGACACCGTGGTCTTCCTGATCCTGGGTCTGCTCACGACCCTGGCCGGGATCGTCCTGTCCGCCTGGCGCTGGCAACGGGTCCTGGCCGTGTTCGACGCCGAGACCCGGCTGCCGAACCTCGTCTCCCACTACCTGGCCGGCCAGTTCGTGGGGAACTTCCTCCCGTCGACCATCGGCGGCGACGTCCTGCGGATCAGCCGGCTCAGCAACTCGTCCGACGTCCCAAACACCTCGGTCTTCGCCTCGGTGGTGATCGAGCGGCTGACGGGCTGGATCGTCCTCCCCCTCCTGACCCTGCTCGGCCTGCTTCTGCGCCCGTCGCTCCTGCAGCTCGGGGTGGCCAGCCAGCTGGCCGTGGTCCTGTCGCTCGGCACGCTGCTCCTGCTGGCCGGCATCGTGGCCGCCGCCGGCAGCCGCCGGATGGCCGGCCGCTTCGCCGCCAACGAGGGCTGGACGCGCTTCATCGGCGCCGTCCACCTCGGAGTCGACTCCCTCCGCCGCCGCCCCCGGGCCGCGGCCGGGATCATCGGCGTCGCCACCGTCTACCAGCTGTCCCCGGTGCTGGCGGCCTGGTTCGCCACCCGGGCGCTGGGCCTGCACCTGCCGATGATGGCCCTGCTGGCCTTCACCCCGGTGGTGGCCATCGCCCAGGTGCTGCCGCTGTCGCTCAACGGGCTCGGCATCCGGGAGGGCGCGTTCGTGCTCTTCCTCGGCCCGCTCGGCGTCTCCACCGGGCAGGCGGTGGCCGTCGGGCTCATCGTCTACGCCCTGACACTGGCGGTGAGCCTGCTCGGCGCCCCCGCCTTCGCCGTGGGGGGTCGGAGCAGGGCGGTCTCCGTCTGAAGAAGCGCCGGGGACGGAGATCGGCGGCCCGGCCCGCCGTGCGGCGCCTCTACTGGTGGCGAGAGGCGCTGACCGTTCTGGTCCTCTACGAGGTCTACTCCGCCGTCCGGAACCTGAGCGAGGGCAGCACCCGCCAGGCCCTCCACCACGCCCGCCAGCTCATGCACTGGCAGCACATGATCGGCCTCAATCACGAGGCGACGCTGCAGTCCTGGGCGCTGCACTCCAAGCCGCTGATCGTCTTCCTCAACTATGTCTACGGCTCGTTGCACTTCATCATCACCGCCGGGGCGGTGATCTGGCTCTACCGCCGCCACCCCGGCGACTACCCCCGGTGGCGCAACACGCTGGCGCTCACGACGGTCCTGGCCCTCATCGGGTTCGTCTTCTGGCCGCTGATGCCGCCCCGCCTGCTGCCGGCGCAGTACGGGTTCGTCGACACGCTGGCCAAGTACAAGACGTTCTGGTCCTTCGACTCCGGCGCCATCAACAAGATCTCGAACCAGTACGCCGCCATGCCCAGCCTCCACTTCGGCTGGTCGCTGTTCTGCGCCTCGTCGCTGGCGCCCCGCCTCCGGCGCCGGCCGGCCCAGGTGGCCGCCGCCCTCTACCCCCTGCTGACGCTGGCGGCCATCGTGCTCACGGCCAACCACTACTTCCTCGACGCCGCCGGTGGGGCCCTCGTCTTCCTGACCGGCTACGCGCTGAGCCGCCGCTTCACCCGGCCCGGGCCGGTGGTCACGGACCCGGACGAGGCGGCCCCGGAACCGGTCACACCGCCGGCCCGCCCTGCGGGCGCGGCGGAGGGGGAGGCCTTCAGCCTCCCCCTCCGGTTCCGCCCGCTTCACTGATTGATCCGATCCGTCCGGCGTCGGCCGGCCGCAGGCTAGAAGGCTGTGGTGATCCCCACGACCGGGGCCGTCAGGGTCCCGGTGAGCCCGCCGCCCATGCCGGCGCTGCCGAAGGCCAGGACCGACCCGTCGGCCCGCGCCACCCGGTAGCCCATCCCCGACTTCGTGGCCGCCATGCCGACCACCGGTACGGGGTTGCCGTTGGCGGCCGAGCCGAAGAAGCCGGCGTCACCGAAGGCGAAGATCCCGCCGTCGGAGGCCACGAACCAGTAGCCCTTGCCGGTCGGCGAGGACGCCATGCCGGCGATCGGCTGGTTGAGGGAGAGGGAGCCGGTCGAGCCGTAGAACGGGGCGTCGCCGAAGGCGAAGATCCCGCCGTCCGACGCCACCAGCCAGTAACCCCGGCCCGTCGGCGTCGTCGCCATCCCCACGATCGGCTTGTTGAGGTTGATGGCGCCGGTCGAGCCGAAGAACCTGGCGTCGCCGAAGGCGAAGATCCCGCCGTCGGAGGCCACCATCCAGTAGCCCTGGCCGCTCGGCGTGGCCGCCATGCCGACGATCGGCTTGTTGAGCTTGATGTTGCCCGTCGAGCCCCAGAAGGGGGCCTTGTAGGCGTAGATGCCGCCGTCGGAGCCGACGAACCAGTAGCCCGTGCCGTCGGGCTTGGCCGCCATGGACACGATCTGCCTGTTGAGGGGGATGTTCCCGATCGAGCCGTAGAAACCCGCCGTCCCGAAGCTGAAGATCCCGCCGTCACGGCCGAGGAGCCAGAAGCCCTGGTTCGACTCGACCGGCGTCGTCACGATCGGCCGGAAGGGGATGGTGGTCGTCGTGGTCGGCACGGGCGCCGGGCCGCCGCCGGACGGAGTGGTGGGCGGCGGCGTCGAGCCGGGCTTGTCGACCGGACCGAGGTAGCCACTGTCGGGAATCCGGTCCGTGGGTGCGGGCGTCTGCCCGGTGGGCGTGAACTGCATGAGGCCGCCCCAACGGAACGATCGGGGGTTGCCCACGCAGTTCAGCGGGATCGAGACGACATAGCTGCCGCCTGCTCCGATCGAGGGGGTGCCGGAGCAGCTCGGGGAGGCGTTGGAGTCCGGCTTGTCATAGACGTCGGCATAGAGAGCACCGGCGTCGACGCCCCACTCGACCTGGTAGTCCGCCTTGCTGTCACCGTTCACGTCGAGCGCCCAGTTCATGGTGCTGTTCTGGGCGTCCATCCCGGACGCCGTCCGGAAATCGACCGGCTGGGCCGTCAGCACCGTCAAGACGACGGCATTGCTCTGGTACTCAGCCGTTGCGGACACGATGTCGGCCCGGGGCTCGTTGGGGATCGTCCCGGCGGCCTGATTCGTGCTGGGATCGACTCGGGTCGTGGCGTCACCCGTGGGGTCGGAGACGGTCTGGGTACTGGCAGCCAGGGCGTTCTGGGACTGAACGGCGCCGTAGGCGGCGAGGAGGGCGAGGGCGGAGGCCACCGCGGCCCAACGGGGTCGCCTGCTCACGTCGAAACCTCCAGGAGATGGGAACGGGCAGCTATAGCCCTCCTTGCTTCGACGCCAGCCGGGCGTTCCCCCTCTCTGAGCAGGGCCGATGTGCGATTCGAGACCGGACGAACCGCCCCAAATCGCCGCGAACGTTCGGGAGGCTCAGGTGCTGCGGTGGATCGTCACGAGCCGGCGGACGGAGTCGCGCACGGCCCGGTCGGCCAGCGACAGGTAGGCGTGGCGGGCGGTCACCAGCGCCAGCCGGCGGGGCGGCATCCCGGCGATCGCCACCGTCCGCAGGCCGGCCAGCCCGGGCGGCACCGCCGTCTGGGGGAGGATCGACGCCCCCCGTCCGGCGGCCACGAGGTCGGCGATGAGCCGCACGCCCTCGACCTCCACCGGGACGCTCAGGCCCAGACCGTGGGCCGCCGCCACCTCGTCGATCTCCAGCCGGAAGGGGTTCCCCGAGGGCGGCAGGATCAGCGACAGCGCCGCCATCGCCGAGAACGGGACCGGTTCCGGGGGCATGTCCCAGCCCTCGGGCACGAGGCCGACGAGGTCCTCCTCGAGGAGGTGCTCGACGGTCAGCCGGGGGTCGACGATCGGTTCGGTGACCACCGCCATGGTCACCTCGTGGCTGACGACCTCGGCCGCCAGGCGCTCCGACGCCCCCTCGTTGATGCGGAGCATGACGCCGGGCGCCCGCTGGCGGAGGTCGCCGACGAGGGCCGGGACCAGCCAGCGGCTGGCCGTGCCGACCACCCCGAGGCTGGCGTGACCCGCCTCCAGGCCCTGGAGGAGCGATAGGTCGACCCTCATGGCCTCGAGCTCACCCCGGATGCGCCGGGCCCGCTCCAGCACCACCCGCCCGAACTCGGTCGGGGTGGCGCCCCGCCGGCCCCGGACGAGGACCGGGACCCCGAGCTCGCGCTCCAGCTGGCGGATCTGTTCCGACACGTTGGACTGGACGGTGTGCAGCACCTCGGCGGCGGCGGAGAACGAACCGGCCTCGGTAATGGCCAGCAAGGCGTCGAGGTGACGAATCTCCATGAGATGCCCACACTCCCTGGTGGTGATGTCTGTCCCGGTATCGCCCGAGATTGCGGGCCCGTTTCGGCCCGGTGGCCGAGGTATCGGAAGAGCAGATTACACACATCCAGGATAAGCTCTTTTTTCGATTGCTTAGGCGTGATTGGATTCGGGCAGAGAAGGACGCGTCGGGGGCCGGACCCCCCACCGCTCCCCCGACCTGTCCTTCCCCTCTGGAAATCCGGGACGACACAGCAGGAGAGATGATGACCATGTTGGCGACCGCACCGGTGTCGGGCGGTACGGCCTGGATGGCGGACGCGGTCTGCTACGGGCACACAGCTGTCTTCTTCGCGCCGCCGGGGGAACGCCCCGAGGCGCGCGAAGTACGCGAGACGAAGGCGCGCTCGATCTGCCACGCCTGCCCCGTCATGCGGGCCTGCCGCGGTTGGGCCCGTGAGAACCGGGAGTACGGGTTCTGGGGCGGCGAGTCCGAAGAGGAGCGCGCTGCGGCCGGGTTCCGGGTCGAGATGCCCGTGGGCCGCATCGCCCGTTACCCTCGGGGCGAGGGCAAGCCCGTCAGCGCCCGACCCGACCGTTCGACTCGCCAGCGCCTGGTTGCTGCGGGCTAGGATCGCCCGCTACATATCTCCATAACTGATCGCTCTGATCGGGCTGGCGCATTGCGTCGATTTCTGACGTCGTGAGAAAATTGTCGACGTCTGGGATCCGCTTTCTCTCGGAAAGGTTCTCCGTGTCTGCGTCGCTCGCTTCGGAAGTCGTCATCGATGTCCGGGAACACCACGCCTCCGGGGCGTCCTGGCAGTCGATCGCATCCTGCAACGGGCAGACCGATCTGTTCTTTGCCGCTCCCGGTGAGCGCCCCGAGGCCCGTGCCCGGCGCGAAGCCAAGGCCCGCCAGATCTGCCTCAACTGCCCGGTCCTGGCGCCCTGCCAGGGGTGGGCCCGCGAGAACCGGGAGTACGGGTTCTGGGGCGGCGAGTCCGAGGAGGACCGGGCCCGGGCCGGCTACCGCGTCGACATGCCGGTCGGCCGCGTCGCCCGCTACCCCCGCGGCAAACCCCGTCCTCTCACTCTCTCGCGCTGATTGACGTCGCGCCGGGCAAGACCTCGGGGATAATTCGGCGCGCATGAACGGACACCGCCGTTGGGCCTGGGCTCCGACCATCCTCGTGGTGGCGGTGGTCTTCGTGCCGTCGTCGCGGGCCCGGGCGGCCACCGCGACCGTCATCGAACGGGGCACGCAGTACGTGCCGGCCCAGGTCGACGTCGCCGTGGGCGACACCGTGCAGTGGATCTACGAGAGCAGCCCGACCGCCTCGCAGGGCCACACCGTGACGTTCGACGACCGGGACCTCAACCCGAACTGCCCGCCCAACCTGCTGCTCAACGACTGCCAGCGGGGTCCGTCCGACCGGGTGTCGCGCACTTTCACGTCGGCCGGAACGTACCCCTACCGGTGCAAGATCCAGCCGGGGATGACCGGGGTGGTCGTCGTGAGCACCTCCCCCGGCTCGAGCAGCACCACCGCCCCGGCGTCGTCGACCACCGCCACGGTCAAGGCGTCGACCACGACGACGAGGGCGGCGACCAGCAGCACGACGGCCACCACCCGGGCACTGGCCACCAGCTCCACGGTGATCAGGTCCACGACCACCACGTCGGACCCGTCGAGCGCCCTGCAGCCCGGTGAGCCCCCGCAGCTCTCCGGTGACGGCTCGGGCAACGCGGCCGGCAAGGCCGGCTCCTCCGACGGCGGCAGCGACACCAGCACCGTGGCGCTGATCGTCGGCGCCCTGCTGGCCGCGGCGGCCGGCGGCGGCTACCTCCTCTGGCGCCTCCGTCCCGGGCGGGTCTGATCCCGGCAGGAAACGAGCTGGCGCATCTCGAATACCCGGCCACTACGGCGAGGGGTCGAGCAAGCGCCCCTCTCGGGAGCGGTGCTCCCCCTCGCCCCGATCTTCGGGGGCTTCACCTGCCTCCCCCGTAGCTATGACACCTTCCGGCGGGAGCCGGTGAGCGTGGCGTCCTTCTTGTAGAGGACGCAGGCGACTTCCCGGTCGTCCTTGTCGGCCCACGACTGGCGGTCGGGCCGGATGCTGGCCACCTCGAGATCGGAGTCGTCGTAGGTCGCGCCGGTGTAGGCCGGGAACCGCTGGAGGCAGTCGGCGGCGGCGAAGTCAGCCACGGCCTCGTCGCCGGGGTAGGCCGTCCCCCGGGCGGCGGGATGGGCCACCACGGCGAACACCTCGCCGTCGTGGGCGTCCGTGCAGGGGACCGACGAGACGTCGTCCACCCTGACCGTCCGCCCCGCGGTGCCGGCCGAGCTGTGGAAGCACTGGCCCGGTTGAAGGTGGAACAGCGCCGAGGCCCCGGCCTTCTCGGTGGTCCCGCCGCAGCCCGCCGCCGTCGTCAGCCCGACCACGGCAATTCCTGCCATCAGGATGCCTCGCCGCCCCATGACAGCCTCCCCCCGGCTCGCCCCGACGGCGCACTGTAGTGCTTTCGGGGGGACATCCCCCGGGGCCCCCGGGGCGCCGCGCCGACCGGCCGATCCGGTCTCGCTAGCCTTGGTCGAGGCAGGACCCGGTGCGGTTCGCGTCGAACGCGCACCTACGGCGGTTTTCCGCGCCTTTCGGACACACGAGGAGAGTCCCCTTGGCCACGGTGCTCGGCACCATCGAGGAGCGGCGGAAGGGCTCGTCCTGGGCCCGGAAGTACCCGCCTCTGCTGGCCATGGCGCTGGCCGTCCTCATCGCCGTGGCCGTGCTGCCCTCGGCGCTGAACCTGCCCCAGGCCAATCCGACGGAAGTGGCCGAGTACGCCCCCGTCCCGCCGTCGGACGACGACCCGCCGCCCCCGCCGGCGGCCGGCAACCTGTCGTCGCTCGGGCTGGCCTCGAGCGCCGGGCTGGTCTCCGGGCCGAGCGACAAGGGCGTGGGCACCGGCGGCACCGGCAAGGGCCCCGGGCCTGCCCCGGCGGCCCAGGATGCGCCGCCGCCGCCGCCCGCCGCCATCCTGCCGCCGGCGATCAAGACGCCGTCGACGAAGCGCTGCGTCGGCAAGCCGCCCCGCCAGACGGAGGACCCGCTGGCGCCGCCCTGCGTGGCCAGCTTCGCCGGTGACAACTTCGGGGTCACCTACCAGGGCGTGACCAAGGACGAGATCTCCGTCCTCTTCTACTTCGACGGCTTCATCAACGACATCGGCACGTCGCAGGGCACGGAACGCCGACCCCAGGGCCAGTACTTCGACCTCCTGAACCCGCCCGCGCAGGACGAGCACGTCTTCATCCGGGTGCTGCGAGGCTGGCAGCGGTACTTCAACGACCGGTTCCAGACCTACGACCGGTTCGTGCACTTCTACGCCTACTACGGCGCCTCCCCGGCGCCGGAGTCCCGCCGGGCCGACGCCGCCGACAACTACGCCAAGCTGAAGCCCTTCGCCACCATCAGCTACGCCCGGGAGAACGCCGACGACTACCTCGACAGCATGGCCAAGCGGGGCGTGCTGAACTTCGCCTCCTTCGTCGGCCGGTCGTCGTCGTTCTTCGCCACCTATCCCAAGCTCATCTGGGGCTACCTGCCGTCGATCGAGGTCCAGGCCCGGCAGTACTCGAGCTACGTCTGCTCCAAGGTGATCCCCAACCCGGTGAGCTTCTCCGGCAACCCCGGTGAGAACGGGAAACCCCGGGTGCTCGGACTGCTGTCCAGCGCCGACGACGACCATCCCGAGCTCAAGTTGCTGACCGGCCTGGTGAAGAGCCAGATCGAGGCCTGCGGCGGCAAGTTCGCCCTGGAGAAAACGTTCCCCCGGGCCGGCTATGCCCAGGACGCCTCGACCACCGGGCAGTACGCCACCGACAACATGGTCCAGTTCAAGCAGAAGGGCATCACCACGATCATCTGGCCCGGAGGGCTGGAGACCAAGCAGTCGCAGGCGGCGGCGCTGACCGGCTACCAGCCGGAGATCGTCCTGGCCGGCGACCGGCTCATCGAGAGCCGGGACAACTCCACGTTCCAGGACAAGAGCGTGTGGGACCACGCCGTCGTCGTCTCCAACGTGACGAGGAAGGGCCTCGACGACCAGGAGCTCTGCTTCCTGGCCCATCGCGACGCCGACACCGACACGCCCAAGAACGACGTCATCAACTACGCCTGCGAGTTCTACAACGACATCTTCCAGCTCTTCACCGGGATCCAGGTGGCCGGCCCCCGGCTCGGGCCGACATCGGTCGACAAGGGGTATCACGCCATCCCCCACATCGCCTCGTCCAACCCGGCGGTCCCCGCCTGCTTCTACGATCCGGGTGACTACACCTGCGTGAAGGACGCCGTCGTGATGTGGTGGGATTCGAACGGGCGGGCTCCGGGCAGCCAGCAGGCGGGCTGCTGGCGGATGGTCGAGGGCGGGAAGCGCTACCTGACCGCCACGTGGCCGACGGGCGACGTCCTCAGCCAGCGGACACCCAACGATCCCTGCAACAACTACGGTGCCGGCTTCCTCATCGACCCCAACCCACCGAAACTCGGATGAGCGCGCCCCATCCCGTCCGCCGTGTGGCCGGCCTGGCCACCACCGCGGTCCTGTTCGCACTGCTGGCCCTGACCCCGGCCATGCCCGTCTCGGCCCTCGACCAGGCGGCCAACACGATCCGCGTGACGGACAACCAGACGGTGGAGAAGGACTTCCCGCCGCTGGCCAGCGCCGAGCCGCTGCCCGGACTGCCGAGCCCGGCGCCCCGGCTCAACACGCCCGACCGCTGCCGGCAGGCGACGTACTGCGACACCATCCCGCTCGAGGTCGTACTCCCGCCGACGCTCAAGCCGTCGGACGAGTTCTTCGTCTCGGTGGCCCTGGAGTGGAAGACCCAGGCGCTGCCGGCCACGGCCTACACGAAGCCGCAGCAGCTCAACGACCTCGACCTCTACGTCTGGGACGACCCCCAGACCGATATGCCGATCCAGCAGTCGTCGACCGACGCCCAACCCGAGCAGCTGCGGCTGTTCCGCCCGACGAAGAGCAAGTACTCGATCGTCGTGTTCAACTACCTGGGCGCCAATACCGGCTACAAGCTGCGGGTGACGTACAAGCCGGAGAAGATCGTGCCGCCGTTCGAGTCGCTGGCGCCCGACTTCAACCCGGTGGCGACGCCTCCGGTCCCGTCCGCGCCGCCGGTCGACGAGTCGCAACCGCCGGCGGTGCTGCCGATCGACACCTCCGGTCAGGCCGAGACGCCGACCACGGCGCCCGCCCCGCCGCCCGAGGCGAAGCCCGCACCGCTCACCCCGGTGGTCGTCAACCCCGACCCCGATTTCACCAACTTCGCCGACGACGCCTTCGACCAGCAGCTGGCCGCCCCGACCACCGACGTGCTGACCGAGAAGCAGGTCAAGGCGGTCGGCCCGCCGAAGCCCGCCTCGACCAGCAGCCTGGTCTTCTGGCTGGCCATCGTCCCGCTCCTCCTGGTGGCGGCCGCCGGCTTCTGGCTGTCCAGAAAGGGCTCCGCCGTCCTCAAGATGCGCTGAGCCCGCCCCGACGGACGAGTGTGCAACCGGTGACGGCCTAGGAGTGGCCCCAGGCAGCCGGCACGCTGTGCTGCTCCTGGCCCAGCGAGCACGGAAGTCCCTTGGCCTTGACCTTCTTGCACAGCGCCAGGGCGGGGCCCGGGGTGGAGTAGCCGTTGCCGTACTCCACTTCGATGTGCTTCGGACGGTTCACCTGGACGACGGCCTTGAAGCCTTTGGCCCGCGCTTTGTCGGCGACGGCGTTGGCCTGCGCCAGCGTCGGATAGTGACCGGCAATCGCTTCGTAGGGGTGGGCCAGCTGGGCCAGCGCCGGGGACGCGGTGGCGCCGAGGACCAGCCCCGCCGTGGCGGCGACGACCGCGAACAGCTTGTGGGATCTCACGATCACGACCTCCTCATTGCACTCCTACCGGAGTGTAGGCTCGTCCCTTTACATTCGAGTTGTCACCTTTGAGTCCCTTCGTGTGCATCCGGGATTATTGCTCCGGAAAGATCCCGGAGGGCCGCGGCCGGGAGTTCCCAGATTCGGAGGCGGCGGAGTGCGGGCGACGGGGAGGAGGCGGCGGCGATGACCGCCCGGGCCTCGTTCTTCGTCATGGGGTGCCCGGCCTCGCGGGCGACGGCGAGGAGGGCGTCACGCCAGGCGTTGGCCACCTTCGCACCGGGATGGAGGACGATGTGGCGCAGGACGGCGGCGGTCGCATCGGCGGGAGCGCGGTCGTTTCTGGTGACCGCGACGACCGCCGGCTCGCCTCCCGGCCCGGTGGGCACTGCGGACAGGTCGTAAGCGACCGCCAGGAGCCGGGCCAGCGGATCGGGTCCGGATGCGCGACTCGTCCGATCCGGTCGGATGGATCGCGCCTCCGACCGGGGATCGGCCGGGGATCCCGGTACGAGGCCCGCCGCGACAAGGTCGCGGCGTGGGCCGATCAGCACCGCCCGCTCCGGCGCGGCCAGCAGCAGCGTCCGGAGGGCAGCAGCGCCGTAGTCGGGGTGGGTGTTGACCACCAGGGTGCCGGGGAACGGGAAGGGGCCGGGGCGGGCGGCCGTCGCCCAGGCGGCGACCCGTCCGAAGTAGTCGGGCAACCCGACGGCGGGGTCCTCCCAGCCGTCGCCGACGAGGACGAGCGGGCCTTCGCCGGCGGCGGCGACGGCGGCCGCAGCCACCGCTTCGGGGAGGGTTGGGACCGGCGCCTCCTCTGACGCCGGGCCCCGGGTGTAGATCCGGCTTCCGGCGACGACGTCGGACCGGGCGGCGCCAGCCGTGTCGCGGGCGCGGCCGTGGCGCGCTCGACGGGCAGGGCGGGCGGGTTCGCCGACCTTGGCGCCTTTCGCGGGGCGGCAGAGGTAGAGGTCGCTGCGGGCGCCGATCGCTTCTGCCCCGTCGTAGCGGTTGAAGCCGGGCAGCATCGCTTCGAGGGCGAGGCGGAGGTCGCCGAGGAGCGACTGGACCTCGAGCGCCTTCACGAGGTGGCGCTCCCCGGTGCCGAAGCAGAAGGCGAGCCGCTCGTGGCCGGACGGGCGGAGGGCTTCTAGGGCCCGGGTGAGGAACAGGCGCATGCCGTCGGTCGTGTAGGGCGGGTCGGTGAAGACGAGGTCGGCGGTACCGGTCAGGCTCGGGGGCAGGGCGAGGCGGAGATCGGACCAGGCGGCGGTCAGCGGCAACCCGAGCCCGGCGGCCGAGTCGCTCACGTGGTCGAGGATCCGCTCGTCGATGTCGACGACCGTGAGCTCCGCGCCCGGTTCCGCCGAACCGACGGCCAGCGCCGTCAGGTCGTGGTCGCCGAGACACAGCACCGATGCGCCGTCAAGCTCGTACTCCCCCACCAGGTGGAGGGCCCGCCGCGCCATCGTCTCCGCCGTCGCCGGCACGTGGTCGAGCCGCCACCGCGAGGGCGGCAGCCCGGCCGCCAGCTCGGCCATCCTGGTCGTGAGCGCCCTTTCATCGAGCACCGCAACCGGTATGGCGTCCTCGCCGGCGTCGGTCGCCGGCGGACGCCGCTTGTCCGGGAGCGGCCGGGGCAGGTACCGGATACCCCCGTCCGTCGCCAGGAACGGTGCCAGCTCGTCGAGGACATCTTCGACGTCGCGTCGGGGGAGGCCGCTGGCCGACACGAGTCCGCGGAGGGCGACCGGTTCGGACAGCGCGCTCAGGAGGCGGCGGACCCGGGCGAAATCGAGCCCCCACTCGGCCCGGAGCCGACCCACGGCATCGTCCACGTCCGTCATCGGCGGGGAGGCTACCGGGGCCCCGTGGCGCGAACGGGAGCGGTGGTCAGGTCGTGGAGTCGGGCTGCAGCGGCGATTCGAAGAGCTCCAGGCCCCGGGCCGGGCGGTAGCCGACGCCGGCGTTCACCGCGATCATGGCCGTGTTGTCGGCGGTGACCTCGGTGTCGAGGCGGTCGATCCCCCGCTCGGTGGCCCACAGGGCCAGCGCCGCCTTCAGCATGCGGCCGACCCCCCGGCGGCGTTCGCTGCGGCGCACCACCGTCCAGTCGACGAAAGCGGCGGGCACGAAGGCCACCGGCTCGGCGGCGGTGGCGCCCAGGACGGCCTTGTCCGTCTCCTGGCCCACCTGGCACGCGACCAGGCAGACGCCGCCGTCGCCGGCCCGGCGGAGCTCACCGGCCCGCCAGTCCTCGTAGACGGTGGCCGGGAACGGTTCGGTGCTCGGGATGTCGGCCCGGCCCTCGTCGTGGACCTCGTGGACCGCCCGGCAGAACGCCTCGTCGTCGAATCGGGTCGCCAGCGGCACCACCTCGACGTCGCCGAGCAGCATCTCGGTGAGCCGGGCCCGCTCCAAGCGGCTGACCTCGAGGACGTAGTTCCACCGCGGGGGATCCTCGGCCTCGGAGGGAGCGAATCCCCAGCCTTCCGTGATGGCCGCCGACCGGCGGTCGTCGAGGTCGACGAGGCAGCGGAGCCGGTCGGCCCCCAACGCCTGGGCCCAGACCCGCACCTGCTCGAAGAGGACGTGACCGACGCCCCGCCCGGCGACCTCGGGGTCGACCTCGATCCCGGCGTATACGACGCCGGGCTCGGGGACGGGACCGCCGCTGGCCTCGATGGCCCGGCCGGTCGCGACGATCTCCCCGTCGATTTCGGCCACCAGGCGGATCCAGGGCACGTCGTCCCGCAGGGCGACCCCGGCGGTACGGCGGGCCCGCAGGGCGGCCACAGTGTCGGCCAGCAGCGGGCGGGCCCGGTTGTGGACCCGCACGATGGCGTCGAGATCGGAATCGACCGCGGCCCGGATCAGCGGGCGCACACGCTCCCCGGAGGTTCGGGGGTGTCCCCCGGAGTCAGGGGAGGACAAGGGCCCGGACCGTGTGGAGGACGGGATCGATCTCCGCCCGCACCAGACCCTGCTCGACGGGCGGGGCCACTCCCGCCGCCAGCCGCAGCACGGTCCCGTCCCGGAAGAGCGCCCGGTCGCCGTCCCGGCGCAGGAGCGTGCCGTTGTAGTAGACGACGGGCGGGCCGGCCCCCCGCACCACCACACCGATCCCAGCCAACCAGGCCACCTTCTTCCCGTTCAAACCCAGCTGAACGTACTGCCCCAGGCGCTGCAGCATGGGGACCGCGCCCAGGTCGTAGGTCGAGAAGCTCTGCAGGTCCTTCTGGACCCCGTATGCCCGGCCGCCGTCGAGCGTGATCCGCTCGAAGGAGATCTGGTCCACCACGCCCTCGGCGTCCGGGGAGCGGGGCCGGCCGTCGAGCACGAGTCGGTGGTTGCTGCCCTTCGCGCAACCGGCCAGGACCAGAGCCCCTGCCACCAGGAGGAACGACACGCGGGAAGACTGCATGATCAGCCGGCGGGCTGGGCCGGCGCCGGCGCCGGAGGAGCCGCCGCCTGGGCCCGGAGGGCCGACGCCTCGAGGACACCGTTGGCCGCGTCCGCCGGGCGACCCCGGTTCTCCAGGAGCGCCAGGCTGCCCTTGGTCGTGTCGGTCGGCATGTCGACCTTCACGGCCGAGCCCAGGTCCTTCAGGCTGAACTCCATGTCCCGCATCCGGATCGGGTCCTGCCCCTGTCCGGTGCGGATCACGTTGAGGGCCTCGACGGCGATGGCCGCCACCTCGGCCTTCGGCCGGTCGGCGGGGAACTTCGTGTCGTAGATCTGGGCCAGGTCCTTCAGCCGGCTCTCGACGTCGATCTTCTCCGCCACCCGGATGATCCGCCCGTCCTTCACGTAGACCGACATCTTGCGGAAGTGCCGGGTGTCGGGCGTCACCTGGTTCGAGCCGCTCCCGGTCTGCGACGCCTTCGGCAGGCTGGGCCGCTCGAAGTCGTAGCGGGTCACGCCGGAGTGGGGCTTCGGGGTCTCGAACGGGTCCTCGTCCTTGCGGTACTCCAGCGACTCGGGGTTGAACTCCACCACCCGCACCGCTTCGTTGATGGCCCGCTCGACGTAGGCGAACACCTCGCGGGAGTCGGCGATGGGATCGTCGCCGAGGGTCTGGTCGGTGGCGGCGGTGGCGAACGCCGACGGCGCCCCCGCCGAGTCGAGGACCCAGCGTTTGGTGGCGAGGAGCTCGGCCGGCTGCGGTTCGCCGGGGGTCCCAGCCGAGGTGGCGGCCGGTTCCGGCGTCGGCGCGGCGCCGTTGCCCCCCACTCCCGATCCACCCTGCCTGGCCTTGGTCGGCTTGCGGAGGAACCGGCCCAGGGAGGCGGGGTCGAGGAACCGGACTGCGAGAGCATCGTCGCTCACGACCTCGTCGAGGACGGGCCGGCCGTCCTGGGCGACCCGGGCCTTGTAGCGGAAGTCGTCCTCCACGAGCCCTCGCACGTCGGTCTCGTGGTCGCCGGTCTTGTCGTGGACGGTCTCCTTGTACAGGAACGTGTTCGACAGCTTCTCGGTGTTGTGCAGCGCGGCCAGGAGGCGCTTCTCGGAATCGGTGTTGCCGTTGCAGGCCGAAAGGCCGAGCGTGGCCACGACCAGCAGGCCGCTCAGGAGGATCCGGCGCCGGGCCTTCATGGCTGGATCTCCAGCGCCTTGCGCAGAAGCGTGCGGGGTTCGTCGTAGTCGCCCCGCGTGGCCAGCACGAAGAGGTAGCGCCCCTTGAACCACACCCCGATTGACTGCTTCGTGCCCGTCGTCAGGTAGACGGTCTCACCGCCGAGGCGGACGGTGCGGGGCGCGCTGCTGCCGATCTGGTTCACGACCGTCTGGCGGAACTTCTCGGCCCCGATGTCGGCGCCGTCGTTGAAGCGGCTCACCTGGAGCGTCGCCATCACGAGCTCGTTGTGGCGCAACGAGTACAGCGCCAACGAGTCGACGAACGCCTTCGGGACCTTGGCCAGGTCCTGGCTGACGTCCTCCTTGGCGATCTTCAGGCCGAGGAGGTCGGGCGGCAGGTTGGGGATCTCCAGCGCCTTGACCGCCTTGCCGGGGGTGGGCGCGACCGAGGCGTCGGACCGGGCGCAACCGGCCAGAGCGAGGGCGGCGGCCACGGCGGCCCCGAGCGAGCGCAGGCGGAGACCCCGGGCGGTCACGGCTTCGACACCCGCAGCTCTCCGTGCACGTAGGGACGGGTGTCATCGCTGTAGGCGAAGACCCCCACGGTGCCAGCGGTGTAGTCCCACGACTTGCCGGGCTGGATCATCGGCGAGGCGAACTGCCCGCTGTCGGCTCGCACGGCCCGGGCAACGGTGTCCTTGTTGACCCAGCGGACGATCGAGCCGGTGTAGGCGGTCTGGATCTGGGGATCGAGCGGCTGGGGCGCGTCGTCGCTCCCGATGTCGATCTCCCGGATCGTCTGCGTGGCCGGCGGCGCCGTGGTGGCCGTCGTCGCCGTCGCCGCCGTGCCGGCCTTGGCGGTGGTGGACGTCGCCGCCGCCCCCGGCTTTGTGCCGGGCTTCGTCGTCGTGGTGGCGGCGCCCTTGGCCGTGGTCGTCGTGGCCACCGCGGTGGTGGTCGTCGTCTCCCCCAGGCGGTTGTTGGCCTGCTCCTTGAAGTCGAGCAGCGACTTGTTCCCCACCTTGTTGTCGCTCTTGCAGGCGGCCGACGCCAGGAGCGCCACCACCGCCATCAGCAGAACGAGGACTTTTCGGTTCATCCGATGCTCCCGGAACGATTGACGGCTTCCTCCGTCGTCCCCAGATACGACTCCACGACCCGCTCGTCCTCCAGCACTGCGGCCGGCCGGCCCCGGGTCACGAACCGACCCTGGTCGAGGGCGATCAGCTCGTCGGAGACGGCGGAGATGAGCGGCATGTCGTGCTCGATGATGAGGATCGAGCACCCCGTTTCGAACCGCACCCGCTTCAACAGGGGTGCCAGCCCCTCGGCCTCGGCCTGGGCGATGCCGGAGCTGGGCTCGTCGAGCAGCAGCACCTGCGGTTCGGTGGCCAGCACGCAGGCCAGGTCGACGATGCGGCGCAGCCCGGTCGAGAGCTCCTTCACGAACTTGTCGCGGTAGGCGCCGAGCTCGAGCAGCTCGATGAGCCGTTCCGCCCGCAGCCGCACCCGCTTCTCGGCCCGGCGGGCTTGGGGCAGCTGGGCCGCCGACAGCAGGGCGCTCTTCACCTCGAGGCGCTGGTCCAGCGCCACCAGCAGCGTTTCGAAGACTGTCAGCGACGGGAAGAGGCGGGCGTCCTGGAAGCGGCGCACCAGCTTGCGCCGGGCCCGTTCCTCGGGCGCCAGGTCGGTGATGTCGACGCCCTGGTAGCGCACGGTGCCGGCGTCGGGGATCTGGAAGCCCGAGATCAGGTCGAAGGTCGTGGTCTTCCCCGACCCATTGGGCCCGATGACGCCGAGCACCTCGCCCTCCCGCAGGGCGAAGCTCACGCCGTCGACGGCGGTGATGCCGCCGAAGCGCTTGGTGAGCCCCTCGACCTCGAGGACGGAACGGGCCTCGCCCAGCTCCAGCGCCCGGCGCTCCCGCTCGGAACGCAGCGCCGAGCCCGGACCGCTGGTGAGGGCGCCCGTCCCCTTGACGTACACGGCCCGGAGGATGTCGGGGCGGACCAGGAGGTCGGCGGTGTTGCCGAAGAACTTGATCTCGCCCTTCTCCATGAAGATGGCCTTCTCGGCCAGGGTGAGAGCGACGTTGACCGACTGCTCGACCACGATGATCGTCGTGCCCTGGGCGTGGATCTGGCGGACGATCTCCAGCAGCTGGCCGACCACCGCCGGGGACAGGCCGAGCGACAGCTCGTCGATCATCAGCAGGCGGGGCTTGG
>JAUZEY010000591.1 GCA_030838785.1 Actinomycetota bacterium
CGGCTCGATCGGCTCGATCGGCTCGATCGTCCCACCGGCGGCAGCGGCCGGCACCTCCGCCGCGGTCCCGGCGTCGGGGGCCGGGCTGACGCAGCTCCGCAGCCGGGCCGTCTCCGGGGCCCGGACCCACCACGGGTCCTCCCCTGGCTGCGGCCCCGGGTAGCCGGCGCGGGCCCGGGCGACCTCGGCACAGATGGCGGCCATGATCCGGTCGGTGGCCTGGTGGAGGTCCTCGCCGTCGGCCACCTTCAGGGGCGGGCCGACCGACACGGCGATCGGCGTCCGGGCCCGCCATCGCGCCCGGTGGCCGGGGGCGGTGATCCGCTGCGTCCCCCACAGTCCGACGGGCACGATCGCGGCACCGCTCCACCGGGCCAGGCGGGCCGCGCCGGTCTGGCCGGCCCGCGGTTCGAGGTCGCGGGACAGGCCGCCCTCGGGGAAGATCCCGACGCATTCCCCCCAGCCGAGATGGGTCAGGGCGGCGGTGAGCGACGACCGGGCCGTCTCGCTCCGGCGGGCCACCGGAATGTGGCCGAGGCGGCAGAGCACCCAGCGGGGGACGGGCGAACGGAACAGCTCGGCCATGGCCATGAACCTCACCCGGCGGCCCCGCCGGTCGGCGACCGAGGCCAGCACCGGCGGGTCGAGCAGAGACACATGGTTGGCGGCCAGCAGCACCGCGCCCCGTGCGGGAATGTGCTCGAGCCCCGTGACCCGCCAGTCGAACCCGAGCCGCAGCGGGCGGCGGAGCAGGGTCTCGACGGCGGCGCTGAGCGGCTCCATGGGCGGCGAGATTACGACCGGCGCCGGGCCGTCCGCCCGGGGCAACCGGGTCGGAGTGTCGCCGTCGTGACAGTCGCAGCGTCACCGGAGGCAGCGAGCGGTGCGTCGGCCGTCCCTAACGTCCCGAATGTGCAGTCAGGTGGGGGAGGAACCGCAATGCAGACACTCGAGATCCGGCCGGTCACGGCGGCGGACGCCGGGAGGCTCGTCGAACTGCACGCCCGCTGCTCCGAGGAGGCCCGCTACCTCCGCTTCCACGCCGCCAAGCCCCGGCTGCGGGCGGTGGAGGCCGAGTATCTGGCCGCCGTCGACGGGCGGGGCCGGGTGGCGCTGGCCGCCACGGTCGTCGAGGACGGTGAGGAGCGGATCGTGGCCGACGCCCGCTTCGACCTCCTGGGCGACGGCGACGCCGAGGCCGCCCTCCTCATCCGCGACGACATGACCGGCCAGGGCCTCGGCCGCCTCCTCCTCGGCCGCCTGCTGGAGCTGGCCGCCGGCCTCGGGGTGCGCCGGGTGGTGCTCGACATCCTGCCCGAGAACCGGGCGATGCTGGCCCTCGCCCGCCGGGTCGGCGCCGAGCCGGCCGGCTTCGACGGCCGGTCGGTCCTCTACGCCGTGGACATCCCCCGATGATGGAGCTGATCGTGCTGGCCCACTGGGAAGTAGCTTTCCCGTCATGGCGAAACCGAGCCTGCGGGCGTTCACGAACAATTTCCGCACCTACGACGCCCCCTTCGGGGAGAAGCTCTGGCTGTCGTGGGCCAACACGTGGAAGAAGGTGCGGACCCACTCCGGCTGCTGCGGCAACCACGGCCAACCCGGTTGCTGAATGGCCGCCGACCCGCCCCGTGAGGGCGGGCACGACCACCCGCACAGCCACTGACGCCCCGGAGGCGTAGCATCGGAGGTGATGGAGCAGTCACCAGGAGGTGACTTGATGCCTCGATACCTCATCGTCGCCAACCAGACCCTTTGCGCCGACCAGCTGATGGACCAGGTCCGGCGGCGCATCGCCAAGGGCCCCTGCACCTTCCACGTGGTCGTCCCGGCCACCCACACTCGGGATCAGGCCTTCTACACCGAGGGCGCCTGCCACGCGGTGGCCGGACGACGGCTGGAAACGGCCCTCAAGCGATTCCGCGCCGTCGGCGCCGAGGCGGACGGGGAGGTGGGAGACGCCAGCCCGATGCTCGCCGTGCGGGACTGCCTGATGTCCGGCGCCTACGACGAGGTGATCCTGTCGACGTTGTTGCCGGGCGTGTCCCGCTGGCTGAAGCAGGATCTGCCCCACCGCCTCGAGCGCACCTTCGGCGTTCCGGTGACGCACCTCACCGGCGCCTACGAACGGATCGCGGCGGGCTGATTCAGCTGCGCTTGTCGTCGCCCGTCCACCGGTAGCGGGTCCAGCCGGGGACGGGCCGGGCGCCCTGGCGCCGGTAGAAGGCTATGGACGGCTCGTTCCAGTCGAGCACGGCCCATTCGACGCGTCCGTCGCCGGCCCGGTCGAACAGGTGCGCGAGCAGCGCCGTGCCGACGCCCGCGCCCCGGTGCTCGGGCCGGACGAAGAGGTCCTCGAGCCAGATGCCGGTCCGGCCGAGGAACGTCGAGTACGTCGGGAACCACACCGCCAGCCCGACCGCCGGCCCGGGCGGGTCGGACGGCTCGGCCAGCACCACCCTCGGCACGGCGTCCGGACCGAACAAGGTGGCGGCCAGCCCGTCCTCCGTCCACTCGATCTCGTGGGTGAGGCGCTCGTAGTCGGCCAGGGCCCGGATCAGATCGGCGATCACCGGGAGGTCGGCCGGGGTTGCATCGCGGAGGTGCATCCCTCCAGTCTGTGGGGAAGGGGCGATCAAGGGGAAGTGACGATGGGGGGAGGCCGGAGGCGGCGCGCTCCGAGAGGGCGCGCCACCGGCTGACCCTCCTCAGGGGCGGCGGTGCCCGGCGCGGCGGGCGAGGCGTCCGGACACCAGCGCCGTCAAGCCGGCGAGAGCGGTCCACGAGATATCGGCGCCGGTCCGGGGCAACACCGGGGCGGGCCCGACGGCGACGTCGCCCGCCCCGGCGACCTCCGTGCCGGGCGTACCCTGACCGGCCGAGCCCAGCCCGAGGTTGTCCTGGTTCGGCCGCGGTGTACTGAGCGCCAACTGGTCGACGGGCGGAGCGGACACCGGCGGTGCCGGCCCGGCTTCCGGCCCGCCGGGCGTCGTGGGCGCCGGGCCCGATTCCGCCGTGGGGGCAGGCGACTCGGTGGGCGGGACCGCCGGCGCCACGACCTCCGCCGGAGCGGGTGACGCCGCCGGCGCAGTGCTGTCGCCTCGAACGGTGAAGCAGACGTCGTTGCTCTTCTCGCGGGCGAACGCGCCGTTGCTCGCCGGTCCGGACACGAAGCCGCGGTCGCAGAGTTGGGTGCCGTCGGTCAACCCGTCGGGCACGGTCATCCGCGTGGTGAACTCGCCGTCGTTGGGCGTGTCGCGCTCCTGCACGCCGAGAACGTCGGAAGCGCGCCCGTCGACCGTCACGCAATCGAGCGCCTTGTGCAACGACGGTCCGGCGAAGGTGGCCGGGTCCCACCGCAGCGTCACCTCGACGAGACCGCCTCGGCCAACCTCGCTTCCCGCCGGCGGACTCGTGACCTTCTCCACACCACCCGTCGGCCGTCCTGCCAGCACCTCGGGGCAGGTGTCGTCGACACCGCCCGGATGGCTCGGTGTCGCCCCGGCCGTCGCGGTCATCGCCAACGACGAGGCGACCACCGCGATGCCTCCGACCAAGATGCGTCCCCAACCCGCCATGATTCTTTCCCCCAGTCGCAATGTGGAGTCGGGATACCCAGTTGAGGCATATTTAACACTCTCCGTGGTAAATCGGCCGCGGAGGGCGAAAGTTACGAACGCGGATGTCTCGGGGAAAACCATCTCCGACTCAGCCGCTGGGGTCGACCATCGTTGCTCTCTGCCGACCCAGGAGGTCGAGTGTCGCCTTCCCGTCCCGCTCCCCCCACCCTGCCCGTCGTCGCCTGGTGGCAGCTGTCGGTCCAGGCCTGGGAGGTGGCCGTCACCGCGCCGCTCGTCATGGGCCACCGGTTCGCCCGGATGGCCGGGGCCGGGGCGAACCCGTCCGGCCGGGACCGCCGCGAGTTCACCCGGATGGGCCAGGAGAAGGTCGCCGCCGGCTACGAGTCGATGG
>JAUZEY010000594.1 GCA_030838785.1 Actinomycetota bacterium
CTCCAGCAGGACCTTGGCCTTCCCCTGACCGTCCGCCGTACGGACGGTCCCGGTCGCCTCGCGACCCATCGGCCCGCTACCGGAGCCGTTCGTGGAGGCCGGCGGCAGCGTTGTGGAGGCAGAGGGCGGCGACGTCGACCGTACGGTCGGCGCCGTCGCGGGAGGCGTCGACCTCGACGATGTCCACGGCCCGGACCCGGGGATTCCGTCCGGCCAGGAAGGCGGCCGCCAGCAGCTCCCCGGGCGAGAGACCGCCGGGCCGGGCGCCGGGGCAGCCGGGGGCATAGGCCGAGTCGACGACGTCGACGTCGAGGTCGACGTAGATGTGATCGACCGACAGCGCGAGGCGGTCGAACGCCTCCACCAGCACGTCCTCGATCGTCCCGAAGCGGACCTCGGCCGCGGTCACCACTTCGATCCCGACCTCGTCGCACCAGCGCCGGTAGGCCACGGAGTTGGAGAACCCGGCGATGCCGACCTGCACGACCTGGTTGCCGGGGAGCCCGGCGTCGATCAGGGCCCGGACGCCCGACCCGTTGCCGGGCCGGCCCTCGTAGGTGCGGACGTCGTGGTGGGCGTCGAGCGTCACGAGCCCCCAGCCGTCGATGCCCTCGCCGGCCATGCCCAGCATCGCCGGGTAGGTGACGGCGTTGTCGCCGCCGAGGAGGACGGCCATCGGCGCCTCCCGCACCACGTCGCTGGCGGCGGAGGCGATCTCCTTGTTCGACGGTTGCTCGCCGAGGTCGCCGAAGTCGACCGCGGCCAGCTCGCCGACGTCGACGTCGCGCTCGGAGTGGTACGTCGACAGCAACGCCAGCCGGCGCCGGATCGCCGCTGGCGTCTCGTGGGCGCCGGCCGGCTGCGTGATCGACGTCACCGACAGCGGGATGCCGAGCACGGCCAGCTCCGGTTCGGGCCCGCCGGGAGTCCCGGGTGATCCCGGGGCGGACGCGTCGGAGCCGTTCCGGAGCCAGTCGGCGGCTGTGGGCCACAACGGGTCCCGCGGCCTCATGACGCTGTTCCCGGGCGGGCATCCCCGGCCCCGCTGTCATCCCGGGGGACACCCCCGGGCCCTTTCACGATCTCGCCGCCGGCCACGACGGCCGCCACCCGGTCCATCCCCGGGTGGTAGGCCAGGTCGGCGTAGGTCTCCCCGGCCAGGACCACCAGGTCGCCGGCGCTGCCCAAGGTGAGCCGGCCGAGCTCCGGCCGGCGCAGCGCCGCCGCCCCGCCGGCGGTCGCCGCCCGGACCGCCTCCTCGGCCGACAGCCGCATCTCGGAGCAGGCCACGGCGATGACGAACGGCATCGAGGTGGTGTAGCTCGTGCCAGGGTTGCAGTCGGTGGCCAGGGCGATCGTCGCTCCCCGGTCGAGGAGGCGGCGGGCCGGGGCGTAGGCCGACCGAAGGCAGAACGACGTCGCCGGGAGCAGCACCGCCACGACGCCGGCGAAGGCCAGGGCCCGGGCGTCGTCCTCGGTGGCGTGGACCAGGTGATCGGCACTGGCGCAGCTGAGCTCGGCGGCCAGCAGCGCGCCGCCGGTGTGGGCCAGCTCCTCGGCGTGGAGCCGGGGAACGAGGCCGTGGGCGATCCCCGCTTCCAGGGCCTTCCGGGCCTCGGCCACCGTGAGGGCCCCGAGGTCGCAGAAGGCGTCGCAGCCCACGGCCAGGGGGGCGCAGACGGGCAGCATCTCCTCGATGAGGAGGTCGAGGTAGCCGGGCTCGGGCAGGAGGTGGGCGCCGAGGAAGGTCGGCACGATCCGCAGCGGGGTCCGCTCGGCCACCGTGGCCAGCACCTCGAGAAGGCGCCGTTCCGTCTCCGTGTCGAGGCCGTAGCCCGACTTCGCCTCCAGCGTCGTCGTCCCCGAGGCCAGCGCCGAGCGGGCCCGGGCCTCGGTCTCGGCCACCAGCGCCTCGGTGGTGGCCGCCCGGGTGGAGGCCACCGTCGTCATGATCCCGCCCGTCTGGTACCGGTCGCCCCGCAGCCGGGCCTGGTGCTCGGCGACCCGGTCACCGGCGAAGGCCAGATGGGTGTGGGCGTCGACGAAGCCCGGGAGCACGCAGCCGCCACCGGCGTCGAGCTCCGGCACGTCACCGGTCCCGGGCGGCAGCTCCTCCTCGGGGCCGACCCACCACACCTTGCCGCCCCGGATCAGCACCGCGCCGCGCTCGATCACCCCGAGATCGAACGGCCGCCTCCCCCCGCAGGTCACGACCTGCGAGGCGCCCCGCACCAGGAGAACGCCGGTCGGTTCGCTCACTCGCCGGCCCCGTTCGTCTGCCCCGCGCCGGCCGAGCCGGCCGCGCCGCCCACGCCGGCCGCGCCGGCCGCGCCGCCCACGCCGGCGACGTCGGCCACGTCGGCCACGTCGGGGAGCATCGGCATCCGGACGCCCCGCTCCCGGGCCACGGCGGCGGCCTTCGGGTAGCCGGCGTCGGCGTGGCGGACGACACCGGTCCCGGGGTCGTTGCGCAGCACCAGCGCCAGCCGGAGGGCGGCGTCGTCGGTCCCGTCGGCCACCACCTGGGCGCCGGAGTGGATGGAGCGGCCCATCCCCACGCCGCCGCCGTGGTGGACAGCCACCCAGGCCGCGCCGCTGGCCACGTTGAGCAGGGCGTTGAGGATCGGCCAGTCGGCGATGGCATCGGAGCCGTCGGCCATCGCCTCGGTCTCCCGGTACGGCGAGGCGACCGAGCCGGAGTCGAGGTGGTCACGCCCGATCACGATCGGCGCCCCGACCTCCCCCCGGCGCACCAGTTCGTTGAAGGCCAGGCCCGCGGCGTCGCGCTGGCCGTAGCCGAGCCAGCAGATCCGGGCCGGGAGACCCTGGAACGGCACCCGCTCCGAGGCGAGGCGCAGCCACCGTTGCAGCCCGTCGTCGTCGGGGAAGGCCCGGCGGACGGCGGCATCGGTGGCGGCGATGTCGGCCGCGTCGCCCGACAGCGCGACCCAGCGGAACGGGCCCATCCCCTCGCAGAACAGCGGCCGGAGGTAGGCGGGCACGAACCCGGGATAGGAGAAGGCCCGTTCCCGGTCCAGGCCGCCGTCGACCGCTCCCGCCCGCAGCGAGTTGCCGTAGTCGAAGACCTCGATACCGGCGGCGGCGAACCCCGCCATGGCCTCGCAGTGCACCGCCATCCCGGCCCGGGCCCGGCGCACGTACTCCTCCGGGTCCGACGTCCGCAGAGCGACGGCGTCCTCCAGCGACAGCCCCGGCGGCACGTAGCCGTAGAGCGGGTCGTGGGCGCTCGTCTGGTCGGTGACGACGTCGACCGGCGCGTCCGCCGCCAGCAGCGCCGGGAAGGCGTCGGCGGCGTTGGCCACGACCCCGATCGAGACGGCCTTGCCGGCGTCGGCCGCGGCCCGGGCCCGGCGCAGCCCGTCCTCCACCGAGTCGGCCTCCTCGTCGAGCCAGCCGGTGTCGAGGCGCCGCCGCAGGCGGGCGGGGTCGACCTCGACGCACAGCGCCACCCCGCCGTTCATGGTGACGGCCAGCGGTTGGGCGCCGCCCATGCCGCCGAGTCCGGCGGTGAGCACGACCCGCCCGGCCAGGGTGTCGCCGAATCGCTTGGCGGCCAGGGCCAGGAACGTCTGATACGTGCCCTGCACGATCCCCTGGGTGCCGATGTAGATCCACGATCCGGCGGTCATCTGGCCGTACATCGTCAGTCCCATCGCCTCCAACCGCCAGAACTCCTCCCACGTGGCCCACTCCGGCACCAGGAGTGAGTTGGCGATCAGCACCCGGGGGGCGAAGGGGTGGGTGGGGAAGACCGCCACCGGCTTGCCCGACTGCACCAGTAGCGTCTCGTCGGCGGCCAGGTCCACCAGCGTCGCCTTGATGGCGGCCAGGCTGGCCTGATCCCGGGCCGCCTTGCCCCGGCCGCCATAGACCACGAGGTTCGCCGGGTCCTCGGCGACGTCGGGGTGGAGGTTGTTCTCCAGGCAGCGCAGGGCTGCCTCGGCCAGCCAGGTGCGGCAACGCCGGGGTGCGCCGGGGGAGGTCGGGGGCGGGCCCGGCGTCGTCAAGCGAGGGAAGGGCTCGGCGGCGCCCACGCCGGCGACTCTACGTCACCCCCGCCGTGAGGAGAGCCCCACCAGATTGCCCTCGGAGTCGCGGCAGAAGGCCATCCACTCCTCGCCGCCGGGCGCTCCGAACCGCCCCTCCCATCAGTCGATCCACGCCGGCAACAACGCGCCCGACCGCACCAGCCGCTCGGCGGCGGCCAGGTCGGGGGCCAGGAACCGGTCGGTCGCCAGGGCCGCCACCTCGGCCCGCAGCCGGGCGATGACGGCCTCCGTCTCGGGCGACGGGCGCTGGCCCCCGGCCTCCCGGCGCAGCTCGAGCGCCTGGGCGGCGCAGAGGATCTCGATGGCCAGGACCCGGGCCGCGTCGGCAATCGACGTCCGCAGCTTGCGGCAGCCGTTCCAGCCCATCGACACGTGGTCCTCCTGGCCGCCGCTGGTCGAGATCGAGTCGACCGACGACGGGGTGGCGTGGGTCCGCAGCCGGTTGACGGCCGCCGCCGCCGTGTAGTGGGCCAGCATGAACCCCGAGTTGATGCCGGCCTCGACGGCCAGGAAGGCGGGGAGGCCCTGGGAGCGGGCCGGGTCCATGAGGCGGTCGGTGCGGCGCTCCGAGATCGACGCCAGGTCGGCCAGGGCGATGGCGCAGAAGTCGGCGGCGAAGGCCAGCGGCTGGCCGTGGAAGTTGCCGGTCGACGCCACCTCGCCGACGCCCTCGCCGACGCCGCCGGTGCGGTCGATGAGGACCACCGGGTTGTCGGTCACCGAGGCCAGCTCCCGCTCCACCACACTGCGGGCGAAGGCGATCACGTCGCGGCTGGCGCCGTGGACCTGGGGAGCGCACCGCAACGAGTAGGCGTCCTGCACGGCGTGGTCGGACGGGCCGTGGCCGGCCACGATCTCGGAGCCGGCCAGGAGGCGCCGGAGGTTGGCCGCGCTCCGCTCCTGGCCGGGATGGGGCCGGATGGCGTGCAGCTCCGGCCGATAGGTGGCGTCGGTGCCGAGGAGCGCCTCGACGGTGACGGCGCAGGCCACGTCGGCGGTGGCGGCCAGCCGGTCGAGGTCAGCCAGCGCCAGGCACAGGTGGGCCAGCATCCCCTCGGTGCCGTTGAGGAGCGCCAGCCCTTCCTTCGCCTCGAGCACGACCGGCTCGAGCCCGGCGGCGGCCAGCCCGTCGGCGCCCGACAGCTGCCGCCCCCCGGCGTCGACCACCTCCCCCGACCCGGTGAGGACGGCCCCCACGTGGGCCAGCGGGGCCAGGTCGCCGGAGGCGCCGAGGCTGCCGAGCTCGGGCACCACCGGTGTGAGCCCGGCGCCGAGCAGGGCCACCAGCCCTTCCACCAGCACCGGCCGGGCCCCGGAGAGCCCGGCGGCCAGTGTCCGGGCCCTGAGGAGCATCATGGCCCGGACGACCTCGGCCTCGACCGGATCGCCCATCCCGGCGGCGTGGCTGAGGACCAGCGAGATCTGAAGGCGACGGGCCTCGGCCGGCGAGACCTTCACCGACGCCAGTGCCCCGAACCCCGTGGTCACGCCGTAGACCGTGGCGCCGTCGGCCACGATCCGCTCGACCACCGCCCGGGCCGGAGCCATCCGCGCCGCCACTTCCGGCCCGACCGCCACGGCCACGCCGTGACGCGCCACCGCCACCACGTCGGCCACGGAGAGCGGCGAACCGTCGAGAGCCACGACCGGCCGGCCGGTCGGCCCGCCGGCCGCGGTCAGGGCCGCCTCCCGCGCCCCGATGACCGACCGGTCAGCCGGTCTTCGGCTCGGCGGCCTGGGCCAGGGAGACTTCGCCCGTGGCGTCGAGGTCGACCGTCACCGGGGCGCAGTGCTCGCAGGGCTCCGTGTGGCGCCACGACCGGAGCAGGCGGGTGCGCGACGCGTTCAGCGCCACGGCGAAAGCCCCCGATTCCGGGGAAATCTCCAGGCCGTAGTACGGCTCCCAGTCGCTCTCGAGGGCGGGCGTGTCGATGCTGGTCTCTTTCGGGACGCGCCGGAAGCGCATCCGCTCGGTGTCGAAGAGCCAGACGCTGTGGCACGAATCGATGCGTTCCATCACGACACTCCAGTCTCGGGACGCCCCGGCCACAGGGCCTCGGGACGCATCTGCGAGAAAGGGTAGCGGCCCGTCGCGTGTCGCGCACCGGGGGGCCAGGTAAATCCGCCGAGCGCCGCCATGCCCACGCGAGTTCACCCCGAAACCTCAGGTGACCACGCTTGGTGACCATTCGTCAGGACTCCACGGTGACCGTCACCGGCCCGTCGTTGAGCAGCTCCACCTGCATGTGGGCGCCGAACCGGCCGGTCGCCACCCGGGCCCCGAGGGCGGCCAGCTCGGCCGTGAACCGCTCGATCAGGGGCTCGGCCTCCTCCGGCCGAGCCGCCGCCGCCCACGACGGCCGGCGCCCCTTCCGGGTGTCGCCGTAGAGGGTGAACTGGCTGACGACGAGCACCTCGCCGCCCGCCTCGCCGACAGGGACGTTCATGAACCCCGCGTCGTCGTCGAAGACCCTCAGCCGCCACACCCGCTCCGCCAGCTTCGCGGCCACGGCCTCATCGTCGGAGTGCGTCACCCCGACGAAGACACACAGTCCCCGCCCGATCGCACCGACGACCTCGTCGTCGACCGCGACCGAGGCCCGGTTCACCCGCTGGATGAGCGCCCGCACTCGCCATAGCCGCTGGTCGCGACGCAGCCCGTGCGGCTGCCTCCGGGGTCCGCTACTCCCACTCGATGGTCCCGGGAGGCTTCGACGTGATGTCGTAGGCCACCCGGTTCACCCCCGGCACCTCGTTGATGAGCCGGGAGGAGATCCGCTCCAGGAGGTCGTAGGGGAGGCGGGCCCAGTCGGCCGTCATGGCGTCGTCGGACGTGACCGCCCGGATGACGATCGGGTAGGCGTAGGTCCGCTCATCGCCCATAACGCCTACGGATCGGACCGCGGGAAGAACGGCGAAGCTCTGCCACAGCTCGCGGTAGAGCCCGGCCCGCTTGACCTCCTCGGTCACCACGGCGTCGGCCCGCTGGAGCACCTCGACCCGCTCGGCGGTCACCTCGCCCACGATGCGGACGGCGAGACCGGGCCCGGGGAAGGGCTGGCGCCAGACGATGTCCTCCGGGAGGCCGAGCTCCTCGCCCACCGCCCGGACCTCGTCCTTGAACAGGAGCCGCAGCGGCTCGACGAGGTCGAAGTCCATGTCTTCCGGCAGCCCTCCGACGTTGTGGTGGGATTTGATCTTCGCCGCGTCACGGGTGCCCGACTCGATGACGTCGGGGTACAGCGTCCCCTGGACCAGGAACCGGGCGACGTCACGACTGCCCTTGGGCCCCAGATCCCGGGCCGACTCCTCGAAGACCCTGATGAAGGTCTCGCCGATGGCCTTGCGCTTGCGCTCGGGATCGGTCACCCCGGCCAGCACCGACAGGAAACGATCCGCCGCCTTCACGTGGACGAGGTCGACGTGGAACTGGCGCAGGAACGTCTCCTCCACCTGCTCCGCCTCGCCCGCCCGCAGGAGTCCGGTGTCGACGAAGACGCAGGTGAGCTGGTCTCCGACCGCCTTGTGGACCAGCGCCGCGGCCACCGCCGAGTCGACCCCGCCGGACAGGCCGCAGATCACGGCGCCGTCGCCGACCTGGCCCTGGATGGCCTCCACCGCCGACTCGATGATCGACACCCTGGTCCACGTGGGGCGGGCGCCACACACGTCGTAGAGGAAGGCCTTGAGGATCTCCATGCCCCGGGCGGTGTGGACCACCTCGGGGTGGAACTGCACGCCGTAGATGGCCCGCTCGGAGTCTTCGAGGGCCGCCACCGGCGCCGACGACGACGCCGTGGTCTTGAACCCGGCGGGGGCGAGCACGATCGAATCGCCGTGGCTCATCCACACCTCCTGCTCCACCGGCAGGTTGGCGAAGAGCACCGACGAGTCGACGACCTTCAACTCGGTGCGGCCGTACTCCCCCGTCCCCGTCCGGCGGACCTCGCCGCCCAGCTGCTGGGCGATGAGCTGGCAGCCGTAGCAGATACCGAGGATGGGCACGCCGGAGTCGTAGATCGACGGGTCGATCCGGGGCGCCCCCTCCACGTGCACGGAGGACGGGCCGCCGGAGAAGATGATCCCCCTGGGCCGGCGGGCCAGCATCTCGGCCACCGGCGTGTCGCGGGGGACGATCTCGGAGTAGACGTTGGCTTCCCGGACCCGGCGGGCGATCAGCTGGGCGTACTGGGCTCCGAAATCGACGACCAGGATCAGGTCGGTGTCATCCGGACGTAGCACTTACTTGCCCATTCCGATCCCCTGGCTGCGCTGGAGAGACTTGCCCTCCGTCTTCAGCGCCGGGGCGACCATCACCTCCGCCTTCTGGAACTCCTTGACCGTCTCGTAGCCGCAGGTGGCCATCGAGGTGCGCAGCGCCCCGAACAGGTTGAGGGTGCCGTCGTTCTCATGGGCCGGGCCGACCAGGATCTCAGCCATCGAGCCCTTCTGGCCGACGTGGACCCTCGCCCCCCGGGGCAGGCTGGCGTGGAAGGTGGCCATGCCCCAGTGGAAGCCCTTGCCCGGCGACTCGTAGGCCGAGGCCAGCGGCGAGCCGATCATCACGGCGTCGGCGCCGCAGGCGATGGCCTTGGCGATGTCGCCCCCGGTGCGCATCCCCCCGTCGGCGATGACGTGGACGTAGACGCCGGTCTCGTCGAGGTGGCGCATGCGGGCCCCGGCGGCGTCGGCGATCGCCGTGGCCTGGGGGACGCCGATGCCGAGCACGCCCCGGCTGGTGCAGGCCTGGCCGGGGCCGACGCCGACGAGCACGCCGACCGCCCCCGTCCGCATGAGGTGCAGCGCCGTGGAATAGGAGGCGCAGCCGCCGACGATGACGGGCAGCTCGAACTCCCGGATGAACTTCTTCAGGTTGAGCGGCTCGACCGTCTTGCTCACGTGCTCGGCCGAGACCACCGTGCCCTGGATGACGAGGATGTCGAGCTCGGCGTCGAGCACGGCCTTGGCGTAGCGCTCGGTCTTCTGCGGCGTCAGCGAGGCGGCGGTCGTCACCCCGCTGGCCTTGATCTCCTCGATGCGGGCGCCGATGAGCTCGTCCTTGATGGGCTCGGCGTAGATCTCCTGCATCCGCAGCGTCGCCTTCTCCGGCGAGAGCTTGGCGATCTCCTCGAGCAGCGGCTCGGGATTCTCGTACCGGGTCCACAGGCCCTCGAGGTTGAGGACGGCGAGGCCGCCGATGCGCCCGATCTCGATGGCCGTGGCGGGCGAGACGGCCCCGTCCATGGCCGCGCCCAGCAAGGGCAGCTCGAACCGGAAGGCGTCGAGCTCCCAGGAGATGTCGACGTCTTCCGGGTCCCGCGTCCGCCGGCTGGGGACGATCGCGATGTCGTCGAACCCGTAGGCCCGTCGCCCCGACTTGCCGATGCCGATCTCCACTTCCATGGCCCCACTCCCTTGGAATCCCAACGCCCGTTCACCCACGATAGCCGCCGAATATGACAGGACCCGGCTCTCGCCTGACCCGCTAGAGGCTTGTGAGCAGCGTGAGGAAACCGGCCAGGATACGGGCCGTCAGTCCCCACACCGTCTCGTCCTCGAGCTCGAAGATGTGGACCTCCCGGGTGAGGACGCCGGTGCCCCAGTGCTCGACCCGGTGGACCCCGTCGGCCATCAGTTCCGACAGCGCGACGTCGAAGACCCGCTCCACCTCCCGGGGGTCGGGCCGGAGCTCGGGCGCGGCGGCCAGCACCCCGACGAACGGGGCGACGAGGAACCGGCTCGTGACCGTCGAGATCGTCTCCAGCTCGGCCACCACCTCCACCGCCGCCCGGGGCAGGCCGACCTCCTCCTCCGCCTCCCGGAGGGCTGCGTCGAGCAGCGTCGGGTCGATCTCCGGATGGACCTTCCCGCCGGGGAAGGCGACGTCGCCCCGGTGGGACGGCATCGTGTCCGGCCGGCGGGTGAGCACCACCCTGGTCTCCCCGCCCCCTTCGAAGAGGGGGACGAGGACGGCCGCCGCCTGATTGCCCGGCACCCGGGGCGGCTGGGCCGGAGCGGGGAACGCCCGGCACCGGCGGCGCACCTCGTCGAGCGGGAGCCGCCTGGCCTCCGGCGGCCGCGTCGTCCACGGCGCCGCCGCCCCCAGCCGGATGGTCGGGGGGCGGGGGATCCGCTGCGCCCCGCCGACCACTACTCCATGACTCCGCTACTCCGCCGCTTGGAGTTGCGCCGTCAGCTCCTCCAGCAACTCCTTCATTCCGGCCGTCTTCAGGTTGGCCAGGACCTGCCCGGGCGGGGTCTCGCCCTTCTCCCACTCCATCCAGAGGGCGAGCAGCTTCGCCGGATCGATCGGGGGCCTGTCCATGCTAGAAGCCGCCGATTCCACCCATGCCGCCCATCCCCTCCATGCCGGGCATGCCGCCTCCCATACCCGGGATGCTGCCAGCCGGCGCCGGCGTGGCGTGCTTGTGCTCGGGCTTGTCGGCGATCAGGGCCTCGGTGGTGATGATCATGGCCGCCACCGAAGCGGCGTTCTGCAGCGCCGAGCGCGTGACCTTGGCCGGATCGATGACGCCGACCTTGAGCAGGTCGACGAGCTCGCCGGTGGTGGCGTCGAAGCCGACCGTGCCGTCCGCCCCCTCGACCTCCTGCACCGTCACACCGCCCTGGAAGCCGGCGTTCTGGGCGATCCACCGCAGCGGTTCGGCGAGGCTGTCGGCCACCAGACGGGCGCCGGTCGCCTGGTCGCCGGTGAGGCCGTCGGCCACCAACCGGACCGCGGCCCGGGCCCGGATCAGGGCCGTGCCGCCGCCGGCCACGATTCCCTCCTCGATGGCCGCTCTCGTGGCGGAGAGGGCGTCCTCGATGCGGTGCTTCTTCTCCTTGAGCTCCACCTCGGTGGCCGCTCCGACCTTGATCACGGCCACCCCACCCGACAGCTTGGCCAGCCGCTCCTGGAGCTTCTCGGCGTCCCACTGGGACAGGGCGTCCTCGATCTGGTACTTGAGCTGGGCCTTGCGGGCGTCCACGTCCTCGGCGGAACCGGCGCCCTCGATGATGGTGGTCTCGTCCTTGGTCACCGTGACCTTGCGGGCCTGACCGAGCATGGCGAGGGTCGCGTTCTCGAGCGTGAGCCCGAGATCCGGGGAGAGAACCTGGGCGCCCACGAGGACGGCGAGGTCTTCCAGCATCTCCTTGCGGCGGTCACCGAAGCCGGGGGCCTTGACCGCCACCGAGCTGAACGTGCCCCGCACCTTGTTCACGACCAGGGTGGCCAGGGCCTCCCCGTCGATGTCCTCGGCGATGATGAGGAGCGGCCGGCTGCTCTGCATAACCTGCTCCAGGATCGGCAGCAGGTCACGGACCGAGGCCACCTTCTGGTTCGCGAGCAGGATGTAGGGGTTCTCGAGGACGGCTTCCTGCCGCTCGGGGTCGTTGACGAAGTGGGGCGAGACGAAGCCCTTGTCGAGCTGGATCCCCTCGGTGTACTCGAGCTCGAGCCCGAAGGTATTCCCCTCCTCGATCGACACGATGCCGTCGCGGCCGACCTTGTCGAAGGCGTCGGCGAT
>JAUZEY010000595.1 GCA_030838785.1 Actinomycetota bacterium
ACGGCGGCCGACGACCACTCGCCCCGCCGGACGGCGACGTCGTCCTCGGCCCGGCGGGCCGTGGCCCTGGCGTCGCTCAGCGCCTCGCCGGCCAGCATCGTGGTCTCGGCCCAGACGAGGAACGAGGCGCTCGACTGCAGCCCGTGCCGGGCGCAGCGCGCCGCGAGGGCGTGGTGGCTCTCGGCTTCTTTCGCCGAGGCGGCGGCGGCGGCCATGTGGGCCGCGGCGAGGCGGGCGGCGGCCTGCTCCTCCTCGATGCGGCGCACCCGCAGCACCTTGGCCAGCGAGAACGAGTACTTCTTCACGATCCGACTCCTGGGCCGTTGGCTCCTGGGATGTCGAGGCCGACGAGCTGGCCCAGCCGGGCCCAGCTCTCGGCGGCGGGGGCGGGGTCGTCCATGTCCTGGCGGAGGAAGCCCCGGATCTCGCCCGACAGGGCCAGGGCCCGGTCGGCGTCGGAGTTGGTGCCGGGCACGTAGGCGCCGATCTCCACCAGGTCCTTGACCTCCCGCTCGGCGGCCAGCAGGCGCCGCAGCCCGACGGCGGCGGCCCGCTGCTCCGGGCTGGTGATGGCGCCCGACACGCGGGAGATCGAGTCGAGCACCTCGATGGTCGGGAAGTGACCGGCCTGGGCCAGCCGGCGCGACAGCACCACGTGGCCGTCGAGGATGGAGCGGGCGCAGTCGGCGATGGGCTCGTCCATGTCGTCGCCGTCGACGAGCACGGTGTAGAGCCCGGTGATGCTGCCCGACTCCGCGGCCCCGGCCCGCTCCAGCAGGCGGGGCAACAGGGAGAACACCGACGGCGGGTAGCCCCGGGTGGCGGGCGGCTCGCCGGCCGAGAGTCCGACCTCCCGCTGGGCCATGGCGAAGCGGGTGAGGCTGTCCATCATGAGGACGACGTCCATCCCCTGGTCCCGGAACCACTCGGCGATCCGGGTGGCGGTGAAGGCGGCCCGCAGCCGGACCAGCGCCGGCTGGTCGGAGGTGGCGACGACCACCACCGATCGGGCCAGGCCCTCGGGCCCGAGGTCGCGCTCCAGGAACTCCCGCACCTCCCGGCCCCGCTCGCCGACCAGGGCCAGGACCGAGACCTGGGCTTCGGTGCCCCGGGCAATCATCGACAGCAGACTCGACTTCCCGACTCCCGAACCGGCGAAGATGCCGAGCCGCTGGCCTCGCCCGCAGGGGATGAGGGTGTCCATGGCTCGCACGCCGAGGGGCAGTGGCCGGTCGACATTGGCCCGCAGCAAGGGATGCGGGGCCGTCCCGTCGACGGTGACCGTCTCGAGACCGGCGGGGCCGCCCGTTCCCCGAGCAGGCAGGGGTCGATCGTCGATCGGCTGGCCGAGCCCGTCGAGGACCCGCCCCAGCAGCGCCCGGCCGACGGAGATCGTGGGCGGGTGGCCCGGCGTCCAGACCGGGGCGCCCGTCCGCAGGCCGTGGAGCTCGCCGAAGGGCATGCAGACGATGCGGTCGCCGTGGAGGGCGACGACCTCGCCGCCGACCTTGCCGGTGGGGGCGAAGATGACGACGGCGTCGCCGATGGCGGCGTCGAGGCCGGCCACCTCGAGGTGGATGCCGACGACCCGGTCGACCCGCCCGAAGCGCCGCGGCCGGGCCGCCTCCAACGCCGCCGCCACCCGGCGCGGTTCGATGATGCGGACCGGACTCACCGGTCCCCCGTCAGCGCGGCGCGCACGCGGTCGAGGGCTGAGCCGAGTTGGGCGTCGATACGGGAATCGCCGACTTCGAGGATGCAGCCGCCGGATTCGACGGCCGGGTCCGGGATGATCGTGACACCGCCCGGAGGCTCGACGAGGACGGCGGCGTCGGCGGGGTGGATGCGGGCCACCGCCACGGACCCGGCGGGAACCAGGGCCAGGGCCC
Organism: Actinomycetota bacterium; assembly: GCA_030838785.1. GTDB lineage: Bacteria > Actinomycetota > Acidimicrobiia > IMCC26256 > BP-133 > BP-133. The sequence goes on from JAUZEY010000595.1 coordinate 1,890, forward strand.
GGGCGAGAGCGTCGGCGCCGGGCGACACCGAGACCTGGAGCTCCCGGCCGATGATGGCGGAGGCGAGGTCGACGGCGGTCCGGGCCAGGGCGTCTTCCAGACCGGTCAGCTCCAGCGCCTGGCGGCGGCGCAGGTCCTCGGCGGCGGCGGCCAGCGACCGGCCGAGGTCCTCGAGACGGGCCGTGGCGGCGACGGATTCGGCGGCCATGGCTGCCCGTCCGGCGGCGAGGCCCTCGGCCATCCCGGTCCGGTAGCCGTCGTCGTAGCCGCGCCGCTCCTCGGCGGCGGCGACCACCGGGTCGACCGGCGCGACGGGTTGGGGGATCTCGGCCTCGAGCGGCGAGACACGGTGCGGGAACGACGCACCCCGGATGATCCGGCTCCGGGCCGGCGCCGGGGCCCTACTCGACGAACTCATCGGCGCTCCTCACGAGGACCAGCTGGCCCGACTCCTCCAACGCCCGGACGACCCGCACGATGGCGCCCTGCGCCTCTTCGACGGTCTTGAGCCGGACGGCGCCGAGGAGCGCGATCTCCTCGACGAGATTGACCCCGGCCCGCTCCGACATGTTGCGGGTGATGGCGGTGCGGACTTCGGCCCGCACACCCTTGAGCGCCACCGCCAGCTCCTTGGAGTCGACCTGGCGCAGCACGAGCTGGATGGAGCGGTCGTCGAGGCCGGCGATGTCCTCGAAGACGAACATGCGCTGGCGGACCTCGTCAGCCAGTTCGGAGTCCTTGTTCTCGAGGCCTTCCAGGATGAGGCGCTCGGTGGCCCGGTCGGAGCGGTTGAGGATGTCGACGAGGCTCTGCACCCCGCCCACCGACGACAGCTCGCTCGGCTGCAGCACCGACGACAGCTTCCGCTCCAGCATCTGCTCGACGTGGGCCACGACCTCGGGGCTGGTGCGGTCCATGACGGCCAGCCGCATGGCGACGTCGCGCTGGAGGTCCTCGGCCAGGCCGCTCATCACCATGGCCGCCTGGTCGGGCGTCATGTAGGCCAGCACGAGGGCGATCGTCTGGGGGTGCTCGTCCTGGATGAACGACAGGACCTGGCGGGGGTCGGCCCGGCGGAGGAACTCGAACGGCAGCTCGATGAGGGAGGCGGTCACCCGGTCGAGGATCTCGGTCGCCTTGTCGCCGCCGAGGCTCTCCTCCAGCAGGCTGCGGGCCCGCTCGAGGCCGCCGGCGGTGACGGTCACCTTGGCGTCGGCCATCTCCTTGAACTCGTCGACGACCTCCTCGACGACGGTGCTGGTGACCGTCCGCATGCGGGCGACCTCGGACATGATCTCGGCCACCTCGGTCTCCCGCATGGAGCGCAGCACCTCGGCACTGCGCTCCTTGCCCATGTGGAGGATGAATACCGCCGCCTTCTGGGCGCCGGTCAGGGCGCGGTCGCGTCCCATCACGCCCTCCGGTCAGCCAGCCAGCCCCGCAGGATCGAGGCGACCTCGTCGGGCTGGCGGTCGATGAGCTCGGCCAGCTCGTCGTTGACATCGGGCGCAGCGGGCAGGGCGGCCCGTTCGCGGTCATATCGGGATCTGGCGTCGCCGGCGTCGGCGGCCTCCAATGCGTCGGCCTTGCCTCCGGCGCCGAGGGCGGTGAGGGCGGCGTGGAGCGCCTCGGCCTTCACCGGCCCGGCCGGGAGCACGCCCGGTACGGGATAACGGGTGACGCTGGCCTTGCGGGCGCTGCGCCAGGCCAGGAACAGGGCCACCAGCACGATGAGGAGGACCCCGACCGTCCGAACCAGATTCATCATCTGGGTTTTGCTCTTGGCGGAAGCAGCGGCCTTCTGCTCCTTGGCCGCGGCGTCGGTGGCGCTGTGGTCGAAGGCCATCGCGGCGACCGTGACGACGTCGCCCCGCTTGCCGTCGATTCCGGCTGCGGCGTTGACCAGGTTGGTGACCTCGGCCGGGGCGGCCTTGACCTTGTCGTCGAGGAGCACGGCCACCGACAGGCGGGCGACCTTGCCCGGCGCCGCCTTCACCTGCTGGGTCACCTTGCCGACGGCGAAGCTCCGGTCGGCCGAGTTCTTCGAGTAGTTGTTGGCGGTCGAGGCGGCGTTCCCGGTGGTCGGCCCGCTCGTGCCGAGGACGCCGCCGGCGGCGGCGGAGGCGCCCGGCCCGGCGAAGGTCTCCTGGCTCGTCGACTCCGTGACCAACGGGTTGGTCTGGCCGGCGGCCGGCTGGGCGAACGACTCGGTGGTGGTGGAGCGCTGGTCGAAGTCGAGTTCGGCGTTCACCCGCACGACCGCGCCGCCCGCGCCGGTGACGGGGGCCAGCATGTCCTCGATGCTGCGGGCCAGCCCGTCCTCGAAGGTGCGGGCCTGCGAAGCCTGGGCGTCACCCGAGGCGTCGAGACCGCCGTCGCCGGGGGCGGAGAGGACGTGGCCGGAGTTGTCGGCCACCGTGACCGCCTCGGGCGTCAGGCCCTCGACGCTGCCGGCGACCAGGTTGACGATGGCCCGGACCTGGTCGGTGCCGAACTTCTTTCCCGCCGCCGAGCGCAGCAGGACCGAGGCACTGGGCTTGCGGGAGTCGGCGGAGAAGACGTCGTCGGCGGGGATCACGAGGTGCACGTCGGCCCCCGAGACACCGTTGATGGCGCCGATCGTGCGGGCCAGCTCGCCTTCGAGGGCCCGCTGGTAGTCGACCCGCTGGCGGAACTCGGAGGTGGTGATGCCCTGCTTGTCGAGCAGCGCGTAGCCCTGGGAGCCGCCGGTGGGCAGGTTCTTGGCGCTCATGTCGAGCCGCAGCTGGTAGACCTGCGCCTGGGGCACCATGACGGTGGCGCCGCCGTCGGCCAGCTTGTACTGCACGCCCTTGCTCTTGAGCTCGGAGGTGACGGAGCCGGCGTCGGTGGCGCTGAGGTTGCCGTAGAGCGGCGTCCACGTCGGCTGGGCCGCCCACTTGGTGAACATGTAGCCGCCGACCACGACGGCGGCGATGGCCAGGCCGAGCGTGGTCTTCTGGCCGGAGGTGAAGCCCGACCAGACGGTGGTGGCCCGGCGCCGGGCGGTGGTGATGTCGAGCGCGGCCATCCGCTCAGACCCCCATGTTCATGATCTGGTTGAACGCCTCGACGGCCTTGTTGCGCACGGCCACGGTCAGCTGGGTGGCGAGCGACGCCTCGGTGGCGGCGATCATGTAGTCGTGGACGTTGGTCAGGTCGCCGGTGGCGGCGCCGACGGCCAGGCGGTCGGCCTTGGCCTGGGCGCCCTGCAGCCCGTCGAGGGCCTTGGTCAGGCTCTGCCCGAAGCTCTGCGTGCCGTTGGCCGCGCCGGCCGCCGACACCGTGTCGCCCGGGGGGATGGCGCCCGTCCAGCCGATCTGGCCGGTGGACGGGAGGGTCGGGGTGGTGGGCAGCGGCGCGGCGGCGGCACCGGCGATGGCGGCGATGGCCATCAGGAGGGACGGCCGATCGACAGCGCCTGCTGGTAGGCGTCCTTCGCCCGGTCGATGACCGACAGGTTGGCCTCGTAGCCCCGCTGGGCGATCATCAGCTGGGTCATCTGGTCGCCCATGTCGACGTCGGGGTAGCGGACCATGCCCTGGGCGTCGGCCAGCGGGTTGGCCGGGTCGTGGACGAGCCGGCCGGCCGCGTCACCGAAGCCGATGCCGGCCACCGTGGCGCCGGCCGGGCCGCCGGTGACGGCCTCCTGCCCGCTGCCGATCTGCTGGGCCACCACGAAGCGGGCCTGGAAGGCGGGTCCGCTGGTCGGCCGGACGGTGTCGAGGTTGGCCATGTTGTCGGACACGGCGTCCATCCAGGTGCGGAACACGCCGAGGCCCGAGGAGGCGGTCTGGAAGGTGGGGAACAGCATCAGGCACCGCCCCCGATGGCGGTGCGGAGGAGGCCGAACTTCTGGTTCATGGCCTGGACCATCAACTGGTAGCGGAGGTCGGTGTCGGTCATCGAGACGACCTCGTTGTCGAGCGACACGTTGTTGCCGTTCTGGTTGACGGGGTCGGCAGAGCGCGTGGTCGCCACCGAGGTGGCACCGGCGTCGCCGCCGGCGATGGCCGCCCGGAGGCTGTCCTCGAACGACACCCGGCCGGCGATGAAGCCGGGGGTCTCGATGTTGGCGACGTTGTTGGCGATGACCCGCTGGCGGGCCGCCAGCCCGTTGAGGGCGGCATAGATCGCCGAACCGGTGGAGTCGATCATCGCGACCACGGACACATGTGCCGGTCTCCCGAAAGAGGTCTGGGCGGCCGGTCCGTGGCTGCAGGATCGCACTCCGTGCGTCGTGCCCCACCCGTTCGGAGGACTCCTGCGGGAGATGAGACGGTCGTCGTTTCTTTGTCCGAAGGACGGGCTTTCTGCCTAGAGTGCCTTGGGGAGGCTGGTAAAACTCCCGAGTGCGACAGCGCCCGTACGAGTCGGCCTGCGGCATATCCGTATGCCGCGACGGCCTCTCCGGGGCTCCCCCGGGGTCGAACACCGTGGTACCGCAACGCATCCTCGGTGACGCCGGGCGCTGGCGCGCCCACGATCACCGCCACGACGGGCAAGGTCGGCGGGCGCTGTCGCCGTGAATCCGCCGCCCGACGTCGCGCTGGCCCTGGCCAGCGCCTTCCTGGCCGGCGAGTGGGAACCGTCGCGTATGACCCGGCGGGGCCGGGAGACGATGGGCGGCAAGCGGGGCTGGATGGTCCATCTGGCCCACGCCGTCCGGCGCGAATACCCCGAGCCGCCCCTCGACCGGCCTCGGGACCTGGCCCGTTTCATCGCCGCCTGCTCCTACTACCGGCGGGCCGAGATCCGGCGGCGGGAACCGTGGACCGTCACCCGATGGACGGCCGAGCCGGTGCGGATGACCGCCCCCCGCTTCGGCGTCCCGATCATCCACGACCTCAAGGCGCTGGCGGAATGGCTCGGTGTCGCCCCGAACCATCTCGACTGGTTCGCCGATCGGTGCTCCTGGGAAGCGACCGTGGCCGACGAACGGCTCCGCCATTACCACCGGTCGTGGATCCCCAAGGCCGACGGCTCCGGCCGACTCCTGGAAGCCCCGAAACGGGAGCTCAAGGACCTGCAGCGTCAGGTACTGCACGGCATCCTCGACCGGATCCCGGCCCATCCCGCCGCCCACGGCTTCACCCGGGGCCGCTCGGCCCTGACCGGCGCCCGGCTCCACACCGGCCGGGAGGCCGTGATCCGGCTCGACCTGGAGTCGTTCTTCACCGCGGTGTCGGCCGGCCGGGTCTACGGCATTGTCCGCACCGCCGGCTACCCGGAGCCCGTCGCCCACGCCCTGGCCGGCCTGTGCACGACGACCACCCCTGCCTCGGTGCGACGCCTGGCCCCTCCAGTCGCCCCTCCCGGACCCACCGCTCCGGGCGCGCCGCAGGGCGCGCCGCCGCCCGCTCCTCCCGGACCTGTCGATCCGGGCACGGGGCCGGCGGCGGCCCCGACGCCCGCTCCTCCCGAACCTGTCGATCCGGGCACGGGGCCGGCGGCGGCCCCGACGCCCGCCGGGCGTCTGGAGCGCGCGTCGCCGCAGGCAGTCGGCCGGCGCCGGCGCATGCTGGAGGCGCTGGCGATGCCCCACCTGCCGCAGGGATCGCCGACGTCGCCGGCCCTGGCCAACCTGGCCGCCTTCGGCCTCGACCGCCGCCTCGCCGGCCTCGCCGCGCGTTTCGGCGCCGCCTACAGCCGTTACGCCGACGACCTGACCCTCTCCGGCGACCGCACCCTCGTCCGCAAGGCCGGCCGGATCATCACCCTCGTCGAGGACATCGCCGCCGACGAGGGCTTCCGGGTCAACGACGCCAAGACCCGCGTCCGCAGCCGGGCCCAGCGCCAGCTCGTCACCGGCCTCGTCGTCAACGAGCGGCCCAACGTCACCCGGGCCGACTACGACCGCCTCCGGGCCGTCCTCCACGACGCCGCCGCCAACGGCCCCACCGCCGCCAACCGCCACGGCCACCCCGACTTCCGGGCCCACCTCCTCGGCCGGATCGCCTGGGCCGCCGCCGCCAACCCCGCCCGCGCCGCCCGTCTCCACACGACGTTCGCCGC
>JAUZEY010000597.1 GCA_030838785.1 Actinomycetota bacterium
CGACGATGATCACACCGCCGAGGTGCTCCAGCGCGTGGGCTCCCCAGTACCACATGTAGAACGGGTGGACGCCGTGGTAGGCGTAGCTCTTGCGGTACAGGTGGATGTACCAGGGGTCGGTGGCGAAGCCCTCCTCGAACTTGGCCTCGATTTCGACGGGGTCGGTGGTCTCGGTCAGGACCTGCTCGAAGAAGTCGATGTAGCTCGGGTGGTGGACGGGGTGGAACTCCCACGGCGTCGGGTGGTGCATGATCAGCACTCCCCCTTGCCGCACAAGGGGTTTGCCCCGGTAGAGGTTGAAGAAGTAGCCGAGCCCGAGGCACATGACGAGGATCGGGTTCATGATCGAGTTCACGTTGTAGGGGCAGATGTAGGGCAGCCCCATCGTGAGGATGTCGGTCTGGCCCGACACCGGCACCAGCTGGCTGCGGTACACGTCCTCGGTGGTGGCGGCGTGCACCGCTTCGACCTCACCGGCGTGAACGGAAGCCATGGTGTGGGGCGAGAGGATCTTGTGGAAGATCTGGCGGGCCGCCTTGCGGGGCATGCGCTCGAGGCCGGTGGCGGCGGCCAGGTAGGCGGCCCGGTCCCGGGCGCCCCACTCCCACTCCCGGCGCTGGAGGAAGTCGAACGGCTTCGGGAACGTGTCGTTGTTGAGGGTCGTCTCGATCTGGAAGATCGTCGGGCCCTCCCGGGCCAGCAGCCGGCCCATCCGCCAGTTCGAGGAATGGAGCGCGCTCTTGTGCTGGTCCATGAACGAGCGGCTGTGCTGCATCGTCCGTACGTTGTGGTGGTGCTTCAGGCTCGGGTAGCCGGCCAGGCCGGTGGCCACGCTCTTGTGGCCGCCGTCCATGGCCACCAGGTTGAGGTTGACGTAGACGAGCAGGTCCGACGTCGCCGCCCGCTTGTTGATCTCGACCCGTTCGCCCTCGTCGGTGTGGCCGATGAGCTCCATGCCGTCGGGGTCCTCGGCGTCATGGTTGTAGAGGAGGCCGTGGGGCGCGAAGGCGTCGAAGACCCGTTTGCCGACGGCGTGCTTGAGCTCGGGATCGGTCATGCGGCGGTGGAGCGCGGTGGCCGAGATCAGTTCGACGTCGTCGACGCCGGCGGCGGCGGCGAGGTCGAGGACCGCCTCGATGACCCGCTGGCGGTTGTCGGGGCCCTTCATCGGCGGCAGGGGCAGCGAGATGTCGTCGAAGGCGATCGTGAGCCGCATGCCCGGCCGGAGGTAGGCGGGGAGCGGGTCCATGCCGAGCGGCTCGAGCAGCGCCCGGCGGACGGCGGCGTCGGGGTCGGGGAGCGCCTTCACCGGCTCCGGCGGGTAGATCACCCGGGAGCCGACGGGGAGCCGCTCCAGGCTGAAGCCCTCCCCGTGGTGGAACAGGACGGGCGGGGTGGAGCGGTCGACCTCGAGGACGTAACCCGGGCGGCTCAAGTCCGCTTCTCCTTCTGTGGCAAAGATTTCAACGCTTTCAGGGGCTGCGGTTCGAAGACGATCTTCACCGCTCCCCGGGGCCCGGCGGTGGCGGCGTGCTCGATGGCCTCCCGGTAGCGCTCCAGGGGGTACCGGGCCGAAACCAGCCGACCGAGGCCGGCCGAGGCGGCGAGGTCGAAGGCGAGCTCGAAGGTTCGGGCCGAGCGGCCGTCGGACAGCTCCTCGGTGCCGTAGGCGTACGCCCCGACCAGCTCGATCTCCCGCTGCCACAACGGCGCCAGGTCGAGGCGCTCGGGCCCGGGCATGCCGACCAGTACGACCCGGCCGCCGGGGCGGGTGATCGCCAGCGCCTCGTGGATGCTGGCCGCGTTGCCGACGCAGTCGAGTACGACGTCGGCGCCGCCTGACAGGCGCTTCCCCACCGCCAGGCACCGGGCCGACCTCCGTACCGCCCTCCGCACCTCGCCCGGCGCCACGGCCACGTCGGCTCCGAGTCGGCGGGCCTCGGCCTGCTGATCGGGGTGCTTGGCCCCGACGATGACCGTGCCCGGCAGGGCGAAGCGACGCAGCGCAGCGACCACGCACAGGCCGAGTGTCCCCGCGCCGAGCACGGCCACGAGACCGCCGCCCGGCGCCCGGGCCCGGAGGGCGGCGTGTATGGCGCAGGCCGCCGGCTCGACCATGACCGCGGCTTCGTCGGACAAGGCCTCGGGGACGGCGTGGATCTGGCTGGCATGTGCCATGAGCGAGGTCGACCATCCGCCGCCCGTGTCGGCGCAGTATCCCGTCTGCAGCCCGGGCTTGAGGTGCCCGAGCGTGAGGTGCTCGCACCGGCCGGTCGATCCCCCGGCGCAGGCCGGACAAGGCGGCGTGATGTCCCGGGCGGCGCAACCCAGCACCGGCTCCACCACCACTCGGGCGCCATCGTCGGTGGTGCCGACGATCTCGTGCCCTGGCACGAACGGGAAGCTCACGATCGGCTCGAAGAAGCGGGAGGACTTCCCGGCCACGGTGGCCAGGTCGGAGCCGCAGATCCCGGCCAGTACCGGCCGCACCCTTTCCCACCCGGGCCCCGGCTCGGCCGGGTCGGGGGCCTCCACCAAGGCCAGCGGCCCCACGCGGGCCCCTCCGCCGGGCTGAACGGATCCGGCAACCCGGGCCGCCGCGAACCGGGGCAACGAACGGGAGAACCGCAGCGCCTTCATCGCCTGTCACCCGCCGTGGTCTGCGCCAACCGGCGTGCACGTTCCGACGCATGGCCGGAAAAGGAACGCCGGTTCCGGCGGCGCGGCAACTGGCGTGCAATTTCCGCCGTATCAGCGGAAAAAGAACGCCGGTTGAGGTGGGGGGTACCGGCCGGCCGCTCCGGGGCGGCGGTGGAGGCGGGCGCCGTCACGGGCGGGCTCCCATCGGGAGCAACGGCCTCGGGCCGCCGGGAGCCTTGGACCAGTGCTCGACGAGCCAGCCCCGGCGGCGGGCGATGGTGGCCAGCTTCGGCTCCGGGTTGACGGCCACCGGGAAGCCGACGGACTCCAGCATCGGAAGGTCCGAGGCCGAATCGGCGTAGGCCACGGCGTCGGTGAGGGCGAGGTCGTTGACCGAGGCGTACTGCGCCAGCAGCAGCGCCCGGGCCTCGCCGGTCGGCGGCACCGCCAGCAGTTCGCCGGTGAGGCGCCCGTCCCGCTCGTCGAGGCTGGCCGACACGACGTCGTCGAACAGCGGCCGCAGCGGCTCGATCACGAAGTCCAGCGCCCCGGTCAGCAACACCGTGCGGTGGCCGAGCCGGCGGTGCTCGCGCACTCGGCGCAGCCCTTCGGGGAACGACTTCTCCAGCAGCAGGTCACTGAACAGCTCCCAGGCGTCGGCCCGCAGCCGGTCGGCCGGGGCGCCGTCGTAGCGACGGTAGAAGTGGCGGAGGAAGTCGCCCCGGTCGCGCCGGTCGAGCGCCAGCAGTGAAGGAGCCTCCGAGAGCATGCGGGCCACGAACCGGACGCGCTGGCCGGTGTCCATCCGCCGGCTGGCCAGCCAGGAGTACGACTCGACCACGTTGGAGGCCACCAGCGTGTTCTCGAGGTCGAAGACGGCCAGGGTGCGCTCCGGGGCCAGCACCGCCCGCCGGCCCCGATCGCTGCGGGACAGGCCGCCCTTGGCGCCCGGCTTCGTGCGCACCCGGGCGTGGTGGACGATCGACGGCAGGTGCACGTCGTGCACGTAGGCCGCCCAGTCGATGGTGCGGGGATCGAAGCAGAAGTCGGCCTGGTCGTCGGCGGGCAATGTGTCCCACAGCGCCGCCAGCCGCCGGTCGTCGAAGCGGGCCTCGGTCTCCACGTAGGCGCCGTAGAGCTCCACGTAGCCCAGCGCCCGCTCGGCCTGGGTGCGCCGCTCCTCCAGCCGGGCGGCGACGTCGGCCTTGGCTCCCCGGACGGGCAGGTGGGCCACCACCTTCTCCGCCGCCGACAGCCCCTTCACCGCCCGGTCGAGCTGGCGCCGCACCCGGCCCCGACCGGGGAACGACCAGTCGGGCACCACGATCGGCTGGCCGGCGTCGTCGTAGAGCGGCCGGGCCGAGAACCAATCCTGGACGAGATCGACGAGCGTCCGGTACTTGAGGGGGTTCCGGCTGCCGGTGACGGCCTGGTAGACGACCGGCTGCTCGGGCGCCGGCCCGGCGGCGACGGCCAGGGTGGCGGCGACCACGAAGTCGACCGGGATCACGTCGACGACGCCCTCGGGCAAGCCGGGGAAGTCCTTCAGCAGCCCCCGGGCGTAGGAGATGATCACCGGCTCGGCCATGCGGAAGCCCCGGATCCAGCCCGGGTAGGGCTCGGCCATGGCCGACTCGATGATCGACGGCCGCACGATGCTGACGGGGACATCGCCCCGGTTCTCGGCCAGCGCCCGCTCGCCGAGAGCCTTCGTGTAGGCATAAGCATCGGGCCAGCCGAGGGCGGCGGCCCGGGCCCGGCCCAGCTCCACGAGCCGGCCGTCGATCCACTGCTCCCGCAGCCGCTCGGCCCGGGTGGCGAGCAGCGGCGTTCCGGCCGCGCCGAGCTCGGCCCGGGCGGCCTTGGAGAACTTCTTCAGCCTCTCCGGGCGGCGGCTCTCGGCGTCGGCGTCGGCCCGCGCCCGCTGGGCGCCGGCAACCTCGGCCCGCCAGTCGACCTCGGTGGAGAACAGCGTGTCGGTGAGGAGGGCCTCCGGGGCCTCCCCCCGGCGGTTGCCGGCCACGTAGGCGGTCGACACCGCCACGAGGTGGGCGCGAGAGCCGACGGCGGCCAGCGCCTGGGCGACGCGGGACGGGCCGAGCAGGTTGACGGCCACCGCCGCGTCGAGGGGCGAGTCGAACGAGACGGCGGCGGCAGAGTGGATGACGACGTCGACCTCGGCCAGGGCGGCCCGGTCGGCGTCGTCGAGGCCGAGACCGTCGACCGACACGTCGCCGCCGAGGGGCCGGACCCGGCGGGCGATCTCGGCTTCGAAGCGGTCGCCCCATTCCCGCCGGAGGCGGTCGAAGGCGTCATTGCGGAGGATGTCGCGCCGGACCCGCTCGGCGGCGCCGGCCCGCCGCCCGGGCCGGACCAGGGGCAGCACCTCGCACTCCGGCACCGAGCGGAGGAGCCGCTCGACCAGTGCCGTCCCCAGGAAGCCGGTGGCCCCCGTGACGGCGACGCGCCGGCCGGCCAGCGCTTCGGCGATCACCGGCGACCCGGGGGCCGGGGGGGGTCCCCCCGAAAGAACGTCAAAGTTGGGGGCTGCATCGGGCCGTTTCTAGCATTCAGGAGCCGTTCGGCCCCGGAAGCTCGATCGGCCTGGGGGCTAGAAGGTGACGCCCTCTTCTTCGAGCATCGCGAACAGCGTGCGGAGGATCTCGTCGTGGGGCATCTCGTCGGCGTCGGCCCAGCCGTCGGCCAGTTGGACGGCGAGGTGCACGAGAGCGGCGACCAGCGACATGGCCCGCCCGGCGGCTTGCTGCGACGCCGGAGTGGCCAGTACGCCGGCGAAGAGCTCGGCGGCGGTGCTGTCGACGAGCGAGTCGTAGAGCTCGCGGTCGCCGGTCTGGGCGAGGTGGAGACGCCCGGTGATGAGGGCACGGCCCGCTTCGGCGGCCCAATGGGCCGTGGGGCTGTTCGCCTCGAGTTCGATGGAAATGGCGCCGTTGTCCATGGTGAATTCCAGCCTAAAGGCGCGTCCCCAGGGGTCGATCTCCGTGGTGGAGGTCTGTACCCTCGATTCCGGTTGGCACACCCTTCCTGTTGCACTCAGCGGGGCGACAGCGCCGCGCTGAGGTACCGGCTGCGACACAGGGAGCGCTGGAGCTTGCCCGACGACGTCTTGGGCAGTGTCCCCGGCTCGACCAGCACGACCTCCTCCGGCGGCAGGCCGACGACCTCCCGCACCCGGCCGGCCACCGCCGCCCGCACGCTTTCGAGGTCGGGGTCCTTCGACTCCGCCACCACGACGAGGGCTTCCTTGCCGCGGCGCCCGTTCACCGCGAAGGCGATCACGTTGCCGGCCCGCACACCCGCGACCGAGGCCGCGGCCCGCTCGACGTCCTCGGGGTAGACGTTGCGGCCGCCGACGATGATGAGGTCCTTGATGCGGCCGCAGATCACGAGCTCGCCGTCGACCAGGTAGCCGAGGTCGCCGGAGCGGAGCCAGCCGTCGTGAAAGGCGGCCTCGGTGGCGTCGGGCCGGCGGTAGTAGCCGGTCGTCACCGACGTCCCCCGGATCTCCAGCTCGCCGACCTCCCGGTCGGCCCGGATGTCGCCGCTGACCGGGTCGATGATCCGGATCTCCAGCCCGGGGACGGGCCGGCCGAGGCGCACGAGGTGGCGGGTGCCTTCGGACTCGGGGTCGCCGGGGGCGGCGTAGGCGTCGGTTTCCAACACCCGCCGGTCGATGGGATCGGTGCGCAGACCCCGGCCGGGCTCGGGGAAGGTGACGGCCAGGGTCGACTCGGCCATGCCGAAGGCCGGGAAGACCGCCCCGGGATCGAGGCCGTGGGGGGCGCCGGCGGCCACGAAGTCCGCCACCGCCTTCGGGTCGACGGCCTCCGCCCCGTTGAGGGCGATCCGCCACGCGGACAGGTCGAGCGTGCCGGGGGCGAAGCGGCGCAGCGCCCGGGCGGCCAGGGCGTAGGAGAAGTTGGGGCCGGCCGTGGCGGTGGCCCGGTAGGCCGACATCCACTCCATCCACCGGGCGGGAGCGGCCAGGAAGTCCTGCGGGGAGGCGAGGGCGAGGTCGGTGCCGGTCGTCATGCCGAGGGTCAGGAGCCCGATGAGCCCCATGTCGTGGTACAGCGGCAGCCAGCTGCACAGCACGTCGTCGGCCGGATCGAGGGCGGCGGCCTCGGCGATGGCGTCGAGGTTGGCGCAGATCGTGGCGTGGGGCAGCATCACGCCTTTGGGGTCGGCCGTGGAGCCGCTGGTGAACTGGAGGACGGCTAGAGCCGACGGGTCCTCCTTGGGGCACTCCCAGGCCCAGGGGTCGCTGGCGTCGCCGGTCAGCTCGGGCAGGAAC